>JBBSRD010000205.1:0-5785 GCA_038243415.1 Actinomycetales bacterium
CGCCGTCCCGTCCCTCGACCAGGCCAAGCCCGGCGACCTCATCGTCCTGCGCGGCGGCGCCCACATCGGCATCTACGTGGGCGACAACAAGATGATCCACGCGCCCAAGACCGGCGACGTCGTGAAGATCTCCGCGGTCTACGAGAAGCCCATGACCATCCGCCGCCTCGCCCCCGAGGCCTCCGCCGCCGCGCCGGTCGCCGCCGCCTCCCTGGCGCGGCCCAGCGCCCTGAGCGGCGCGGCGCCCTACCAGCAGATGTTCGACGCCGCCACGGCCAAGAACAACCTGCCCGCCGGCCTGCTCGCGGCCGTGGCCAAGGCCGAGTCCAGCTTCAACCCCAAGGCCGTCAGCCACGCGGGGGCCCGCGGGCTCATGCAGATCATGCCGGGCACCGCCAGGGGCCTCGGGGTGGACCCGATGGACCCCGCGCAGGCCATCGACGGCGCGGCCCGGCTGCTGGGCCAGCACCTGAAGACGTACGACGGGTCGGTGGAGCTGGCGCTCGCGGCCTACAACGCCGGGCCCGGGAACGTGAAGAAGCACGGCGGGATCCCGCCCTTCCCCGAGACCCAGGACTACGTCCGCAAGATCACCGCCACGCTGGCCGGGAGGTCCTGACGTGCCCCTTCCCCTCGCCCCCGCGGCGCCCTCCACGCACGCCCCGGCTGCCCGCCTCGCGGTGGCCCGGCGCGAAGACGACGGGCGGTTCGCCGACGTGCTCGCCGCCCAGCGCGAGCGTGCTGATGCTCGGGTCGAGGGGGCCACTCGGTCCAGCGAGCGCCCTGAGCGGTCCGCCGATCGACCAGGGGCGCCCTCCCGCGCTGAGGGGCCCACCACCGCGACGGAACGTCCCCGGACGGGTGGCGCGCCGACCACCGACGCCTCTTCCTCCGGTGTGTCGTCCACTGCATCGACCCGGGTAGAGGACTCCGCCGAGGGATCGGGGACGTCCTCCCGGGAAGCCGGACCCGCCAGCGAGGCGGAAGGTCCCCAGACCGCTCCTTCAGCGACCTCTGCCCAGCAAGCCCCTCCACCAGCGGCCGCCGTGCACCTGGTGGCTGGAGCCGGTGTCGCTGCCGCTGCGCAGGCCGCCGCCGCCACCGCCGCCACGCCGGACTCTGCCGAGGAGCCTGCCGTTGAAGCGGGGACGCGCACGGGGGCTGTGGCCCCTGCCAGCGCGGCGGGCGGTCCTCAGCCCGGTGCGGCGACCCTCACCAGAGCGGCTGCAGGTCTCCAGTCGGCACCAGCGGCGATGGCCGGTGTGCCTGAAGGTCCCCGGTCCGCACTGGCTGTGACGGCTGGTCAGCAGTCCGCTGCTGCTGCCGCGACCGCCGCCGAGGAGCCCACCGCTGGACCGGGGACGCGCTCAGGTGCTGCGGCGCCTTTCAGCGCGCCAGCGAGTCCACAGACCGCTTCGGCGGCGCAGTCCGGCGCGGTGGGGGGTCCCCAGGGGGCTCCTGCGGCGCCTACGGGCGGCACCACCAACGCGGGGGGGAGCCCCCAGACGGGTCAGACGGGTCAGATGGTGCCCACGAGCGCCGCAGCTACACCGCCAGCAACGGCGCCGGGCGCCGCGATGCCGGGGACGCCGCCAGCCACATCCACGTCCGGTCCGAGCGCGCAGCCGGCCGGCGCAGCGGCAGGGACCACGGCGGCACCAGCGGGTCCCGGCGCCACCGCGTCGGCTGCGTCATCAGCCGGTGCGCCAGCGGGTGTCATGACGACACCGGCCGCCAGTACTCCCGCCGCGGCCGGGCCGAGTCCTGCCGCCCCAACCGTCGTCGACGGCAACCAGGCCACGGGCGGGCAAGGCTCCACCGGCCAGCCCTCCACCGGCCAGGGTGCGTCCCGCGAGGGCGGCGCGAACGGCGGGAGCACCAGCGCACCGAGCGCGGCGCTCCTCGCGGCTGGCGCCTCGGCCACCACGCCCGGCGCTGCACCGGCGGCCCAGGCGACCGCGACGGCTCAGCCGGCGCTGGCAGCCACTGCTCAGAGCGCCCCGGCACAGGCCGTCGCACCGATGCCGTCGGCCCAGGCACCGGCCCAGGTCGTCGCCGCGCCGCCGGTTGCGCCGTCGGTCCCGGTTCCGCCGCCCCCGCTCACCGCACAGCTCACCCCGCGCCTCGTGGCGCTGCCTGAGCTGGGCACGGGCGTCCACCGCCTCACCATGGACGTGAAGCCCGAGTCCATCGGCAGCGTCCGGGTGGTGGCCGACATCCGGCCCGACTCGATGACCATCTCGCTCATCGGCGGGTCCGACGCGGCGAAGGACGCCTTGAAGTCCGTGCTCGCCGACCTGCGCCGCGACCTCGCGGCCTCGGCGCCCAACGCGAGCCTGGACCTCGGCGAGAAGGGCCAGCGCCCGCAGGGCTATGCCGCTCAGACGGGCGGCGACCAGGCCGGATCCGGCAACCGCGGGCAGGCAGCGAGCGGTTCGCGGCTCGGCGCGGGCACCGGTGACGACGACGTGCGTGGCGACCGGGTGACGCCGCTCAAGGGAGGCGACGGCCGGGTCGATGTCCTGGCGTGAGGTCACCGACGTGACCGATGAGATGGAGGAACAGTGCCTGACCCTTTAGGCCCCACCGGGGTAGCCACGCCCTACGCCAGCCCCCTCATGGGCAAGGGCGTCGCCGAGGACAAGACCTCGCTGGGCAAGGAGCAGTTCCTCAACCTCCTCGTGACCCAGATGCGCTACCAGGACCCGTCGGCGCCCATGGACTCCTCGCAGATCATGAGCCAGACCGCCTCGCTGTCCACCGTCGAGCAGCTCCAGGAGCTGACCACGACCCAGCGCGAGGCCTTCGGCCTGCAGATGCGCCTGTCTGCGTCGACGTTCGTCGGGCAGCAGGTCAGCTGGGACGTCGCCGGCGTGACCAGGACCGGCATCGTCGACAGCGCGTCGTTCGCCAACGCCAAGCCCGTGTTGAAGGTCGGCAAGGACTCTGTCGAGCTGGACAAGGTCACCCTCGTCCAGCCCGCCGGTGCCGCCCCGCCGCCGCCGACAGCGGTGCCCGCTCCAGTCCTCCCGGCAGCTCCCCCTGCTGGCGCCCTCCCGGCTGACGTCCCCGCAGCGGCGCCCACCAAGCCCACCGCTCCTGACGCCACGGACGGCAGCGGAGACACGAGCAAGCCCGGCGACTCCGCCGCCGACCCGTCCGCCTGACCCTCCCCACCACCAGGAGAAGACCCATGCTTCGTTCCCTCTACACCGGCATCAGCGGCCTGCGCAGCCACCAGACCATGATGGACGTGACCGGCAACAACATCGCCAACGTCAACACCACGGGCTACAAGAGCGCCAACACCATCTTCGAGGACACGCTCTCGCAGACGCTCAAGACCGCCGGCCGCCCTCAGGGTGCGCAGGGCGGCACGAACCCGGCGCAGGTGGGGCTCGGCGTGCGCGTCGCGGGCATCACCACCAACTTCAGCCAGGGCGCCACGCAGGTGACCGGCCGCAACACCGACATGCTCATCGACGGCGACGGCTTCTTCGTCACCAAGGTGCAGGGCGAGAACTACTACACGCGCAACGGTTCTTTCACCCTGGACGCCCAGGGGTCGCTCGTGAGCTCCGGCGGGGGCCGCGTCCAGGGATGGCAGGCCGTGAACGGCGCGGTCGACACCACCAACGTGCCCGGCGCCCTGAGCATCCCCGTGGGGCAGCTCATCCCGCCGGCGGCCACGGCCAAGCTCACCATGGGGGGCACCCTCAACGCCCTCACCCCGCTGGGCACGCCGGTTCCCCTCAACTACCGCGTCTACGACACCGGCGGCAGCCCGAATGACCTCTCGGTCACGTTCACACCGGTCGCCCCCCTGACCGGTGACGTGGCCACGAACTGGGATGCGAATTACAGCTACCGGGGCAGTGCGCCGACCAAGTTCGGCACGGTGGTGTTCTCTCCGACCGGTGATCTCGTCAGCACGAGCGATCCAGCGACCACACCCCCCAGCTTCAACCTCACGGTGCCGCCGCTCACCGGCGGCAACGGTCAGCCGTTCACCGCAGTGCTCGACGCGTCAAAGCTCACGGGCACCAGCGCCGGGACTCCCGAGGCGTCGAGCACGGCCAAGATCACCGACGGGGACGGCTTCCCCGCCGCCGCGCTGTCGTCCTGGGAGGTCTCGCCCGACGGGTCGATCACGGGTGCCTTCACCAACGGGCAGACCCGCACCCTCGGACGCCTCGCGGTCGCCAACTTCAACAACCCCGAGGGGCTGTCGAAGGCGGGCGGCTCGCTGTACAGCGGGACGGTCAACTCCGGGAACGCGGCGATCGGCCCGGCCAACTCCGACGGCCGCGGGAAGATCGTCACCGGCTCGCTGGAGATGTCCAACGTCGACCTCGCGCAAGAGTTCACGAACCTCATCGTGTCCCAGCGCGGGTTCCAGGCGAACAGCCGCATCATCACCACGTCCGACGAGATGCTGCAGGAGCTCGTCAACCTCAAGCGCTGACCGGTAGCGCAAGCGGGTGAAGGGGGTCACTGAGGTGGCCCCCTTCATTCATGCCCGGGCGCGATCTGCCGATGGATCAACCAGGGCCCACGGAAGGGCCACCCAGACCAATCAAGGACGGTAGCTGTGATCCTCGTGACCCGCCTCAACGGTTCGCCGTTCGCGGTGAACCCCGACCTGCTGGAGCGGGTCGAGCCCACCCCGGACACCGTGCTCACCCTGATCGACGGCACGAAGTACATCGTCACGGAGTCCGTGACCGAGATCATCACGCTGGTGCGCGAGTTCCGCGCCTCGGTGGTCGTGGCCGCCCGCGCCGTCCCCCGCGAGGGCCTGGACGAGGCACCGGAGGAGGCCCCCGCCGCGGTGGCTCCTCGTGCCCACCTGCAGGTCGCCCCGGCCCCGGTGGCCGAGGGGGACGAGGTGCTCGACCCCAGCGACACCGTGGAGATGGACGAGCTCGACAACCTCGAGCACGCCGAGACCAGCGTCGACGGTGCGCGCCGGCCCCACGCCCCCGTGCTCGCGGCGGTGCCCGCCCCGGTCGAGATCTCCGACGTCGCACCCAGCGACGATGCCGGCCCGGCCAAGGTGGGCGGCTGATGGACCCGGCAACGCTGATCGGCCTCGGCCTGGCCTTCGTCGCGATCCTCGGGGCGATCATCCTCGAGGGCTCCTCGCCCATGTCGGTGCTCCTCATCCCGCCGATGCTGCTCGTAATCATCGGCACCATCGGCGCCACGCTGGCCGGCATCCGGATGGCGGACATCTCTGCCGTCGTCCAGAGCACCATCAAGGCCCTCACCGGCAAGGCGGTCAACGCGGTCGCGACCATCGACGTCGTCGTCTCCCTCGCGGAGAAGGCGCGCCGGGAGGGCCTGCTGGCCCTCGAGGACGCCGCGAAGGACGTGGACGACGACTTCCTGCGCGACGGCCTGCAGTCCGCCATCGACGGCACGGACCCGGAGGACCTCCGCGAGATCCTCACGGACAAGATCGCCGCGAAGCGCGCCTACGACAAGATCGGCATCGGCTTCTACGGGACGATGGGCGGCTACGCCCCGACGGTCGGCATCATCGGCACCGTCGTGTCCCTGGTGCACGTGCTCGAGAACCTCTCCGAGCCCGCCGAGCTGGGCCACCTCATCGCCGCCGCCCTCGTGGCGACGTTCTGGGGCCTGCTGACGGCCAACATCATCTACCTGCCGCTCTCGGGGCGCCTCAAGCGCCTCTCCGAGACGGAGTGCGCGCAGATGGAGCTCGTCGTCGAGGGCCTCATGGCCGTCCAGGCCGGGTCGAACCCGCGCCTGGTCGCGCAGC
>JBBSRD010000206.1:0-5779 GCA_038243415.1 Actinomycetales bacterium
CGCACGGGCCTTCGCCGCGGCCCTGCAGTGCAGCGACCCCGCGATCGTCGGGTGCGGGCGCTGCCACGGCTGCGCCACCGTCATCGCCGGCAGCCACTCCGACGTGCGGCTCGTCGCCACCGAGACGCTGTCCATCGGCATCGACGTCGCGCGCGACCTCGTCGGGTCCGCCTCGCGCCGGCCCCAGGTGGGGCGGTGGCGGGTCATCGTCGTCGAGGACGCGGACCGCATCCAGGAGCGCAGCGCCAACGTCCTGCTCAAAGCCATCGAGGAGCCGCCCGCGAGCACGGTGTGGCTGCTCTGCGCCCCCTCCGCGGCCGACCTGCCCACCACGGTGGTCTCCCGCTGCCGCGCCGTGACCCTGCGCGTCCCGGCTCCCGGCGACGTCGCGGAGCTCCTGGTGCGCCGCGACGGCGCGGACCCCGCGCTCGCTGCTTTTGCCGCCCGGGTCGCCCAGAGCCACGTGGGGCTCGCCGCGCGCCTGGCCCGCGACGAGGGCGCGCGCAACCGCCGGCGCGAGGTGCTCGCGATGGGCCTGGCCCTGCGCGGGGTCACCGACGCGGTGGTCCGGGCCGGGCAGCTGGTGGACGTGGCCTCGGAGGAGGCGGCCGCCTCGACCACCGAGCGGGACGCCACCGAGCGCGCCGATCTCCTGCGCTCCCTGGGGGCGGCCGCCGCCGGAGCGCTGCCGCCGGCGCTGCGCTCGCAGGTGAGCGCACTGGAGCGCGACCAGAAGAAGCGCGCCACGCGCTCCAAGCGGGACGTCCTGGACCGCTCCCTCGTCGACCTCGCCTCGCTGTACCGGGACGTGCTGGTCACCCAGCTCGACGCCGGCGTGGACCTGGTCAACGCAGAGCTGGTCGCGGAGATCGCCGAGATGGCCCGCGACACCTCCTCGGAGACCAGCCTGCGGCGCCTCGACGCCATCAGCCGGGCCCGGCGCCGGATCGGCGCGAACGTCAACCCGCTGCTCGCGCTGGAGGCCATGGCGCTGGAGCTGGTCCCGTGACCGCTCGCCCCTCTGCGGCGGGGGGCCGGCGGCGGCTGGGCGTCGCCGTCGCGGCCCTGGCCCTGCTCGCTGGAGGGTGCTCCGGACCCTCGGCGCCCGCGCCCGACGGGGGGTCGCCCACGTCCCTGCCGTCGCTGGGCAGCGGGTCTGACGCGCTCGACGACCCTGCGTTCGCGGCCTTCGCGGGCCAGAGCCCGGCGTGGGGCCCCTGCCCTGAGCCCGCCGGCGCGGATGACGACGGGGTGGACTGCGCCTCGCTGGAGGTGCCGGTCGACTGGTCGGCGCCCGGCGGGGACCGCATCGACGTCGCGCTGGCGCGCCGGTCGGCCCCGGGCGGCTCGCGCGAGGGCGTCCTCGTCGTCGACCCCGGTGGGCCCGGCGCCTCGGGGGTCTCCTGGGTGCGCAGCGGCCCCGTGGTCACGCCCGCCGTCGCGGAGCGGTACGACGTCGTGGGCTTCGACCCGCGCGGCTCCGGGGCCTCCGCGCCGGTGGAGTGCCTCGACGGTCCGGGACTCGACGCCTTCCTGGCCGGGAGCGACGCGGACGGACCCGTCGGACCCGCCGATGACGGAGCCACCGCCGCGGACGGCTCGGACGAGAGCGGTGACGGGCCCGACGCGATGGCCCGCGGCTGCGCCGAGCGCGGGGGAGACCTGCTGGCCCACGTCGACGTCGCGTCCGTCGCCAAGGACCTCGACGTGCTCCGCGACGCGCTGGGCCAAGGCCACCTGGACTACCTGGGCAAGTCGTGGGGCACCGCGCTGGGCGCGACCTACGCGGGGCTCTTCCCGCAGCGCGTCGGGCGGATGGTGCTCGACGGCGCGCTGGACCCCTCGCTCAGCGCGGAGGAGGTGGCCCTGGACCAGGCGCGCGGCCTCGAGGGGGCGCTGCGGTCCTGGGTGGAGGACTGCCCGCAGCGCCGCGCGTGCCCGCTGGACGTCGCGGGGGGCGACGCGCCGGCCACCGCGCCCGAGCTCGCGCAGGGGCTGGAGCAGGTGTCGGGCTTCCTGGACGCCGTCGAGCAGGAACCGCTCGCCACGGGCTCGCCGCGGCTGCTGACGGAACCCTTGGCGGTCACCGCGGTCATCGCCCCGCTGTACTCCCGCGCCACCTGGCCGGACCTCGACCGGGCGCTCGGCGACGCGCTCGCGGGCGACGGGGCAGCCCTGCTGGCCGCCGCGGACGCCTACGTCGGGCGCCAGCCGGACGGCACCTACGCGTCCAACCTCATCCAGGCGTTCACCGCCGTGACCTGCCTGGACACCGACACCGCCCGGGAACCGCCGCTGGCCGGACCGGGTGACGCCGCCGAGCCCCCGGCCGACGAGACCGACACCGACGCCGACGAGCCGGCGCTCGCAGCCATCAGCGAGGTGGCGCCGGTCCTCGGGGCCCACCTGCTCGCCGACTCCGCCACGTGCGAGCACTGGCCCGTCGCCGGGGTGCGCACCCCCGCCGAGATCACCGCCGAGGGCGCCGCGCCGATCCTCATCGTGGGCACAACAGGCGATCCGGCCACCCCGTACCCCTGGGCCCAGTCCCTCGCGTCACAGCTGTCACGAGCTGCGCTGTTGACCTACCGGGGAGAGGGTCACACGGCTTACGGTCGGGGCTCGGCGTGCATCGACGCCGCGGTCGAGCGCTACCTGCTCGAGGACGAGCTTCCGGGGAAGGGCGCGACATGCACGAGGTGAGGACGTGGGCTGTCTCGGCGGTGGTCGCCGCTGGGCTGCTGGGGCTCGCCTCGTGGAGGTTCGTGCCGCTGGTCGCTGCGACGTGGGTGCTCATCGGCATCGGGTGGCTCGTCCTGACAGCCGCCGTCCACCTGCTGCTGCACAACCGCTGGATGGCCGCTCTCGACGAGCGGCTGATCGCCCGGCGCCAGCAGCCCGCCCGCGCCAGCATCCGGGGTCCCGCGCACGCCACGCGCCGCTCGGCCAACGCTGTCGCCAACCCCGTGCGCCGCCGGTCCCGGACGCAGATCGCTCTCGTCGTCCCGCCGCTCCCGGCGCCGCCGCAGGAGTCACGCACCACGTTGCCGCCTTTGCGACCCATCGCCTCCCGGGGCGCCGGTGCGACGCGTTACCATCGTCCCGGCTCGTCCTCAGGTCGTGCCCGCACGGGTCGTGCGGCGCGCCGCTGAAGGAAACGCCGCCTTAGCTCAGTCCGGCAGAGCGACGCTCTCGTAAAGCGTAGGTCGTGGGTTCGACTCCCACAGGCGGCTCCATCGATGCAGGTCCGGGGCTCATGAGCCCCGGCCGCGCCGGCCCACAGCGGTCGATCCGTCACCTGTTCAACGTTTACCCTCGCGGACCGCTGCAGCAGCGCCTTGGCCGGGGCCGGGGCCGCTTCGTGCGGCGTTCCCGCACGGCGCGGAGCCACCCGCAGATCTGTCAGGCGTCCGGCCCTCGATAGCCTGGACGGGCATCGACGTCGATGTCCGACCGGTCGTCGAGGAACTGACCATCAGCGGTGTCCTCGCCGCTGCCCGGAGCGTCGCTGAAGACGATCGGAGCTTCGCGGGGATGATCACCGACACGCGAAGGGACTCACCATCATGTCCAGCACCTCCACCAGCAGCGCGCCCACCGGCCCGGCGCAGGAGCTCACGATCGCCGCCGCCCACGAGAGGTTCACGGCAGGCACGTTGACCGCGCGCGAGCTGGTCGTCAGCTATCTCGAGCGCATCGAGACCCTGGACCGCGACGGAGCCCGGCTCAACTCGATGATCTCGGTGTCCGACACCGCGGTCGAGCAGGCTGAGCGTCTCGACGCACAGCTCGCTGAAACGGGCTCGCTGGTGGGGCCGCTGCACGGCGTCCCCGTGGTCGTCAAGGACCAGGCCGAGACCGCTGACCTGCCCACGACGTTCGGGAGCGGCGCCTCCGGCGACTACCGGCCAGCGGCTGACGCGACAGCCATCGCCAAGCTGCGAGAGGCCGGGGCGATCATCCTGGGCAAGACCACGATGCCTGACTTCGCGACCTCCTGGTTCTCGACCTCCTCGCGCAGCGGTGTGACGAAGAACCCCTACGACCGGGACCGTGACCCCGGGGGGTCCAGCAGCGGGTCGGCCGCAGCGGTCGCCGCGAACCTCGCGCTGGTAGGGATCGGGGAGGACACCGGTGGTTCCGTGCGCCTGCCCGCTTCCTTCTGCGGCCTGGTGGGCGTGCGCGTGACCACAGGCCTGATCAGCAGGGCCGGGATGTCTCCTCTGGTGACCACGCAGGACACCGCCGGTCCGCTCACCCGCACGGTCGCCGACGCCGCGGTGCTGCTCGACGTCATGGTCGGCTTCGACCCGGCCGACCCCTACACCGCGGCCGTCGTCGTCGAGAACGGGACGCAGTCCTTCGTCGACAGCGCCGCGAACACCACCCTGGCGGGGAAGCGCATCGGCGTGCTGCGTCAGGCCTTCCCCGACGGCAGCGACCTGGACGGGGTGATGGTGAACGAGGTGATGACGTCAGCCCTGGACGCTCTGGCCGGCCAAGGTGCGGAGCTGGTGGACGTCGCGATCGACGACCTCGACGAGCAGGTGGGCTTCACCTCCCTCTACACGACCCGCTCCCAGGCGGACATGGACGCTTTCGTCTCCTCCCGCCCCGAGCTGGGCATCCCGTCGATGCGCTGGCTCGTCGACGGCAAGCACCACCACGAGAAGCTCGACCTGCTGGAGGCGATCGTCGCCGGGCCGACCACGCCCACGGACGACGAGGCCTACGTCGAGCGCGTCCTCGCCCAGACGGCCTTCCAGCGGCAGGTGATCGGCGTGATGGCCGAGCACGGCCTGGACGCCATCGCCTTCCCCGACTCAAAGCTGCCCGCCCCGACCCACGCCGACATCTTCGCCGACCGCTGGACCTGCCTGACATACCCGACGAACACGGTCATCGCCTCACAGCTGGTCTTCCCCGCCATCAGCGTGCCCGCCGGTCTGACGACCACGGGCCTGCCGGTGGGGCTCGAGCTCATGGGCGTGCCCTACGCCGACCGGGCCCTCATCGGGCTCGCCAGCGCTGTCGAGGGTGCGCTCGACGCGCGACAGGCGCCGAGGGTGTTCGCTGAGGGAGCCGCGCGATGAGCGCGATCACCATCAACGCGGACATGGGTGAGGCGTTCGGCCTGCACACCTTCGGCAACGACGAGGCGCTGCTGCCGCTGGTCGACACCGTCAACGTCGCCTGCGGCTTCCACGCCGGGGACCCGAGCACGATGCGCGCCACCGTCGAGGCCGCTGCCGCGGCCGGGGTCAGCATCGGCGCCCATCCGGGCCTGCCCGACCTGGTGGGGTTCGGTCGCCGCGAGATGGCGGTCAGCCCGGACCAGCTGCGGGACCTGGTGGCCTACCAGGTCGGCGCTCTGAGAGCGTTCCTGGACGCTGAGGGCGTCGCCCTGCACCACATCAAGCCCCACGGCTCGATGTACGGGATGGTCGCCCGCGACGAGGAGCTCATGGGCGCGGTGTGCGACGTGGCCTCCGCGGTGGGCGTCGGGGTGTTCGGGATGCCCGGCACCGCCCACGCGAAGGTCGCCCGCCAGCGGGGGGTCGACTTCACCGCGGAGTTCTACGTCGACCTGGCCTACCGCGGCGACGGGAGCCTGGCCATCGTGGCCCGGCCGGGGGTCACCGACCCCGGGCTGGCCGCCGAGCGTGCCCGCGGCGCGCTCGTGGACGGCACCACCCGCGCCATCACCGGCGAGGAGCTGGCGGTGCGGGTGGAGAGCATCTGCGTGCACTCCGACACCCCCAACGCCTCGGAGGTGGCG
>JBBSRD010000207.1:0-5696 GCA_038243415.1 Actinomycetales bacterium
CGCGGCGCTGGCGCCCGGGACCAGCGCGACGGTCGCCTCGCTGACCGAGCGCGTCGCCTGGCGCCTGCCCCGGCGCAGCGCCGCGTCCGGGGGCCGGCTGGTGGCATGGGCCGCCGCGGAGGCCGGGCAGCTGGGCGTCACCGCCCTCGGGGCGCTGACCTCGGCCGGGCGGGAGCTCCTGGGGGACGGCGAGGGTTTGCCGGACGGCGATCCCGCGCAGAGGCAGTCGTGCAGGGACGCCGCCGCGAGCGCCGTGGAGTCCGTCATGGCGCCGCCGGTGACGCAGGTCCTGCTGCAGGCCGACCTCACCGCCGTGGCCCCGGGCCCCCTGGTGCCGGAGCTCGCGGAGGCGATGGCGCTGATGGCCGACGTGGACAGCCGCGGCGGGGCGACGGTCTACCGCTTCTCCCCGGCCTCGCTGCGCCGCGCGATGGACGCCGGGCGCGGCGCGCAGGACGTGCTGGCCTTCCTCGCCGAGCACTCCGCCACCCCGGTGCCGCAGGCGCTCGAGTACCTCGTGGCCGACGCGGCACGCCGCCACGGCCGGGTGCGGGTGGGCGTCGCCGGGGCGTACCTGCGCAGCGACGACGCCCCGTCCCTCGCCGAGGTGCTGGCCGACCCGCGCGCTGCGTCGCTGCGGCTGCGGTCGCTGGCGCCGACGGTGGCCGCGGCCCAGGCCGACCCGGCCCAGGTGATCGCCGTGCTGCGCTCGATGGGGCTGGCCCCGGCGATCGAGGGGGACGACTCCGAGCTGCTGCTCCACGCCCCGGAGCGACGCCGCGCCCCCGCGCAGCCCGCGCCCCGGCCGGTGACCGGCCAGCCGCCGAGGACGAGCGAGGAGGAGGCGCGCTCGCTCGTCGTCGCGCTGCGGCGCGCCGACGAGGAGAGCGTCGGCGTCGTGCCGGGCGGGTCGGCCGGCTCCGGCGTCGCACCGGCTGCCGCGGACCGCTCGACCTCGCCCCTGCTGTCCGGCGGGGGCCCCGGCCCGAACCCCGCCGAGGCGCTCGCGCTGCTGCGCCAGGCCGCGGCGGCGCGGTCGCCGGTGCGCCTGACGGTCACCGACCAGGCGGGACGCCGGCGCACCAGCCGGGTTCAGCCGCTGCGGATCGAGGCGGGCTCGGTGGTGGTGGTGGACGTGTCGTCGGGGGCCGTGTCGCGGGTCTCGGCCCACCGGGTGGTCTCCGTGGAGCGGTCCGCGCCGTCGTAGGGCGCGCGCTCGGACGCGGACAGCTCCTCGACGGTCATCGCGTCGTCGATCGTGCGCCGCTGCACCGCGTGGCAGCCGATGTCGCGCAGGTACCGCTCGGTGGCGGGATCGTCCACCCCGACGGCGACCACGCGCAGGCCCAGCGAGCGCGCGGCGGCGATGACGGGGCGGGCAGCCGCCCGGGAGCGCGCCTCGCGGGCTGAGCCGCCGGTCGGTGGGCCGACGATCTTCAGGGTGTCGAGCGGCAGGAGGTTCAGGGGGCCGAGGGAGGACCGCTCGGCGTCGAACCCGTCGAGGGCGATCGCGGCGCCCACCCGCCGGAAGCCGTCGAGGACCTCGGCGGCGCGGACGAGGTCGCCGGCCACCGAGCGCTCGTCGACCTCCAGCTCCAGGGCGCCGGCGGGGACGCCGTGGCGCTCCATCGCGCGGGCCACCACGTCGACGAGGTCCTCGTCCATGAGGTCCACCTTCGAGAGGTTCACGCCGACCCGCAGCCCGGGCGCGCCGGCGGACCAGCGCGAGCGCGCGCCGAGCGCGGCGTCGAGCACGTGGCTGGTCAGCCTCGGGACCAGCCCCGCCTGCTCCTGCGCGGTCAGCAGCTCCTCGGCGTCCAGCGGTGTGCCGCGGGTGCGGGCGAAGCGGGCGAGGATCTCGACGGCGGTGACGGACGCGGTGGCGAGCTCGACCTGGGCCTGGACGTGCACGACCACGTCGCCCTAGGGCAGGGGTGCGTGCATCTCGCGCAGGCGCCCCTGACCGGCACCGTCGGCGCGCTCGGCAGCAGCCTCGTCCTGGGCGCCGGCGAGCTCCACGCGACCGCGGGTGTGCTTGGCGCGGTACAGGGCGGAGTCGGCGCGCCGCACGAGCGCGTCGACGTCGCCGGGGCGGTTCTGGGCGAGCGCGACGCCCGCGCTCGCCGAGGGTCGCAGGCGCAGCGTGCCCACGCTGACGGGCTGGCAGACCTCGTGCAGCGCGGCGCGGAGCCGCTCGAGCACCGCGTCGGCCCCCGCCTCTGCGTCGAGGGCGATCGCGAACTCGTCTCCCCCGAGGCGGGCGACCAGGGCGCGGGAGCCCAAGGCGGTGCGCAGGCGCTCGGCGACCGCGCGCAGGAGGGTGTCCCCGGCGTCGTGGCCGAGGGAGTCGTTGACCTCCTTGAACCGGTCCAGGTCGACGACGGCGACGGCGACGTTCGCCGAGCGGCGGGTGGAGAGCCGCTGGAGGACGGAGAAGAACTGGCGCCGGTTGGCCAGGCCGGTGAGCTCGTCGGTGCTGGCCTGCGCGCGCGTGGTCGCCAGGGTGCGCACCTCGCCGACGGTGATCGCGACCCGCGCCAGCGTCGCGAGCACGGTCAGCGCCGCGAGCACCAGCGAGAGCCCGCTGATCTGGAGCTGCTGCTGGGCCACGAGCACCCCGAGGGCGAGGACGGACAGGGCGATGGGGACGACGACCACCGCGGCGCTGGTGCGGCGCTCCGTCGAGGGGGCGGGCGGCCGGGTCAGGGCGGCGAGGGCCATGAGGACCGCGCCGGTGGGCCACGAGACGTCGAACCAGCCGCCCGCGTCATAACCGTCGGTCGCGGCCAGGTACACGTAGATCGCGTCGCCGCCGCTGAAGACCAGCAGTCCCGTCCCCAGGAGCAGCCAGCGCGGCCCGACCCGCCAGCGCTGCACCGCCATGGCGGCCGCGGCGAGGCTCAGCAGGACGAGGTCCGCGAGCGGGTAGGCCAGGCTGGTGGCCGTCTCCAGCGGTGACCCGCCGGAGGCGACGCCCGCGACGGTGTCGAAGAACAGGGCCGCCGCCACCGTCGCCGTGCCGAGGCCGACCACGAGCCCGTCCAGCCAGACGCTGACCGGGACGGAGGTGATCTCCGCACGGACCAGGCCCACGACCGCGAGGGCAGCGACGGCGTAGAACGCGATCCAGACGGCGTCGGCGATCGACGGGTACGGCTCTGGGACCAGGTCCTGCACGTGGAGGACGTAGATCCAGTCCCCCACGGCGTACAGGGCCAGCGCTGCGCCGAGCGTGGCCCACAGCACCCGCTCTGACGCCTCCCTGACCGCCCGGAGGATCGCGACCGCCGCGGCGCCCGTCATCACCGTCCCGTAGACCCAGGTGTCCCAGAGGTCGACGGGATCGGCGCGCGGCGCGCGGACCGTCGCGACGTCGAAAGTGAGCATCACGGCGACGACCACCGCCGCCAGCGCCCACAGCGCAGCTCCGCCGGGGCGGGCGCCCTGTCGCGGCGATCCCCGCGGGTTGATCCCTCTCACCCGACCACCATCGGCCGCCGGACGCCTCGCCTGTAGGACGTCGCCCCGTGAGGGCATCTCTCGGTACCCTGCTGCGTTGCCCTGTGAAGAGCGCACCCCGACCCTCAGGAGCCAGCCTTGAGCCAGATCCCTCACGACCGCCCCGACGAGCGGGAGGAGCCGCAGAGCGCCGGCGCGCCGTACACCGGGACGCCTCACGGCGCCGCGGCCCGCGCCGCGCACGGCACCGCGGGTGACGCGCCGCAGCGCTACGCCCGGCCGGAGGGCTCGCCGACGTCCACGTCGGCGGTCGTGCTGCTGATCCTCAGCGGGCTGGGGCTCGCAGTGTTCGTGTGGTCCGGCATCGGCATCGTGTGGGCCGCGCCGGTGGTCCTGGCCGTCGTCGCGATGGTCCGGAAGGACGACGCGGCCCTGTCCCGGCGCCTCGTGAGGATCGGCTGGATCACCTACGCGGTCCTCGCCGTGCTGACGGTCCTCGCGGTCGCGGTCACCGTGGCGGGCTTCGTCTGGCTCTTCAACAGCAGCTCCGGCTTCGCCGAGAACCCCTACGACCGCGGGACCGTCGCGTTCACGAGCGCCTGGCTGGGAGCCCGGTGAGCGACGGGCCCCTGATCGTCCAGAGCGACAAGTCGCTCCTCCTCGAGATCGACCACCCCACCTCCGCCGCGGCGCGCAAGTCCATCGCGCCCTTCGCCGAGCTCGAGCGCTCCCCCGAGCACGTCCACACGTACCGGATCACCCCCCTGGGGCTGTGGAACGCGCGCGCTGCCGGGCTCGACGCGGAGACCGTCGTCAGCGCCCTCCTCGAGCACTCGCGGTACCCGGTGCCGCACGGCCTGCTCGTCGACGTCGCCGAGACGATGGACCGCTACGGGCGCCTCCAGCTGCTGAAGGACCCGGCCCACGGCCTGGTGCTGCGCTCGACCGACCCCGCCGTGCTCGAGGAAGTGGTGCGCAGCAAGAAGGTGGCGCCCCTGCTCGGCGCCCGCCTCGACGCGGACTCCGTGGTGGTGCACGCCTCCGAGCGCGGCCACCTCAAGCAGGCGCTGCTCAAGCTGGGCTGGCCCGCGGAGGACCTCGCCGGCTACGTCGACGGCGAGGCGCACCCCATCGCCCTGGACGAGCACGGCTGGTCGATGCGCCCCTACCAGCAGCAGGCCGTCGACGGGTTCTGGGACGGCGGCTCCGGCGTCGTCGTGCTCCCGTGCGGCGCCGGCAAGACCATCGTCGGCGCCGCCGCGATGGCGCGGGCCTCGGCGACCACGCTGATCCTCGTCACCAACACCGTCGCCGCCCGGCAGTGGCGCGACGAGC
The DNA here is from genome assembly GCA_038243415.1 of Actinomycetales bacterium. Taxonomy (GTDB): domain Bacteria; phylum Actinomycetota; class Actinomycetes; order Actinomycetales; family Quadrisphaeraceae; genus CADCUY01. The sequence goes on from JBBSRD010000207.1 coordinate 4,795, forward strand.
TGCTGGCGCGCACCAGCCTCACCGAGGACGAGATCGGCGAGTACTCCGGCTCCCGCAAGGAGGTCCGCCCCGTCACGATCGCCACGTACCAGGTGGTGACCACCCGGCGCAAGGGCGTGTACCCGCACCTGGAGCTCTTCGACGCGCGCGACTGGGGCCTGATCCTCTACGACGAGGTGCACCTGCTGCCCGCACCGATCTTCCGGATGACGGCCGACCTCCAGGCGCGCCGCCGCCTCGGGCTGACCGCGACGCTGGTGCGCGAGGACGGGCGCGAGGGCGAGGTGTTCTCCCTCATCGGGCCCAAGCGCTACGACGCCCCGTGGAAGGACATCGAGGCCCAGGGGTGGATCGCCCCGGCGGACTGCGTCGAGGTCCGCGTCACCCTCCCCGACACCGAGCGGATGCTCTACGCGACCGCCGAGCCTGAGGAGCGCTACCGGCTGTGCGCCACCTCGGACAGCAAGTCCCGCGTGGTGGAGCGGCTCGTGGCCCAGCACACCGAGGACCAGGTGCTCGTCATCGGGCAGTACCTCGACCAGCTCGACGACCTCGGGAACCGCCTGGACGCGCCCGTCATCACCGGGGCGACCACCGTGCCGGAGCGCCAGCGCCTGTTCGCCGCCTTCCGCACCGGCGAGATCAGCGTGCTCGTGGTCTCCAAGGTGGCCAACTTCTCCGTGGACCTCCCCGAGGCGTCGGTGGCCATCCAGGTGTCCGGGTCCTACGGCTCGCGGCAGGAGGAGGCCCAGCGCCTCGGGCGGCTGCTGCGCCCCAAGAAGGACGGACGGACCGCGCGCTTCTACACCGTGGTGGCCCGCGACACCGCCGACCAGGACTTCGCCGCGCACCGCCAGCGCTTCCTCGCCGAGCAGGGGTACGCGTACCGGATCGTGGACGCC
>JBBSRD010000208.1:0-5691 GCA_038243415.1 Actinomycetales bacterium
CCGCCACCGCCACTGGCCCCACCGACGAGGGCCCCCCCCCCCCCCCCCCCCCCCCCCCCCCCCCCCCCCGCGGCCCCGGGGGCACCCGGGCCCCCCCCCCCCCCTGGGGGCCCCCCCCGCCGCCCCCCCCCCACGCCTGCGCACCGCACGAGGTCCCCGCTCGACCGGCCGACGCCGCGCCGTTCTCAGCGGGGTTCGCCCCCGCCCGGGGGCGGCGCGGTGTCCGCGACGACCGCGCCGCGCCGCCCCAGCGGGGCCTCGGGCCCGACGGTGGAGTCACGGGCGGTCTGGCGCTCCGTCTCGGCGTTGACGACGGCGCCGACGAGCACGAGCAGCACCGTGATCCACACCCACAGCATGCTGATGGCCACGCCCGCCAGCGACCCGTACGTGACGTCGTAGAGGCCGGCCGTCCGCACGTAGGTGAACAGCACCACGGACGTGGCCAGCCAGACCACGGTGGCACCCACCGCGCCCCAGCTGGTCCAGTGCCACCGGGCCCGCTTGCGGTCAGGGCCGAAGCGGTAGAGCACGTCGAGCCCGACGACCACCAGCACCGCCACCGCGACCCAGGTGCCGGCCGTCCCGGCGTGGCGCACCGCCCCGCTGGCGTCGGACAGCACCTGGGTGACGACCCCGGCCGCCACGAGCACCCCCCCGAGCAGGACCGCCCCGCCCAGCACGCCCAGCAGCGCGAGCACGGTTCGGCGGAGCAGGGAGCGGGTCTCGTCCTCGTGGTAGGCGATGGTGAGCGCCCCGATGAGGTTTCCCGCCGCCGCCGTGGCCGTCCACAGCGCGACGAGCAGGGCGACGGAGCCGCGCACGGTGAGCGCGCTCGTCGAGTTTGCGGTGAGCACGGCGAACTGCGAGGCCACGAGGCTCTGGAGCTGCTCGGGGAGCAGCTTCACGACGTCGGAGAACTGCTCCAGCGCCTGCTCGGGGGTGACCACCGCGCCGTACACCGACAGGGCGGTCAGCAGCACCGGGGCGATCGACAGCAGCGCGAAGAAGGCGATGCCGGCCGCCAGCAGCGGCAGCCTCTCCACGAGCACGCGTCGCCCGGCGCGGCGCAGCACCGCGGCCCAGCCGCGCAGGGGGATCTGGTGGGGAGCCGCGGCGTCACGCCCCGGCGCGGCGGTCGAAACCCTGACCGCGGCAGCTCTGCCCATGCGCAAAGTGTGACCTGGCGGGCGGTGGTCCGCGACCAGCCGGGGCGCACCGACCTCAGGCCGCGGCGAGCACCTTCTCGCTGAGGCGACCGTCGACGACCTCGACCACCGCGTCGACGCTCCCCAGGTGGGCGGTGTCGTGGGTGACGAGCACCGTGGCCGTCCCGCGCTCGTGGGTCAGGGACGTCAGCAGGTCGATGATGGCGGCCCCGCGCTCGGTGTCGAGGGCGGACGTGGGCTCGTCGACGAGCAGGACCGCGGGGTCGTTCATCAGCGACCTCGCGATGTTGACCCGCTGGCGCTGCCCGCCGGAGAGCTGGTGCGGGTAGCGCCCGGAGACGTCGGCCAGCCCCACCACGTCGAGCAGCGCGCGGGCGCGCTCCCGCGCGGCGCCCATCGGCCTGCCGTCCACGTGCGCCATCACCTCGAGCTGCTCGGCGGCGGTGAGCGAGGCGATGAGGTTGGGCTGCTGGAAGACCATCCCGACGGCGCCGCGGCGCAGCGCCGTCATCTCGTCGCGGCCCATGCCGGCCGTGTCGGTGCCGGCGAGGACCACGCGGCCCGCGTCGGGCGTGACGAGCGTGGCGGCGACGGCCAGCAGGCTCGACTTCCCCGAGCCGGAAGGGCCGATCACGGCGGTGGTGGCGCCGGCCGGGACGGTGAGGCTGACGTGGTCGAGCGCGGTGAGGCGGCTCTGGCCGTCGGGGTAGGTGAGGGTGACGTCGGTGAGGACGAGGTTCAGCTGCTGGTTCCGGGTCATCGGGCACTTCCCAGGGCGGTGAGGGGGTCGACGGAGGTGATGCGGCGCACCGAGAGCACGGCGCCGAGCGCGCCGAGGACGATCAGGACGAGCGGGGGCGCGAGCAGGGTGGAGGCGGTGAGCGCGAACGGCACGGTTCCGGTGGCGGCGACGCCGACGGCCGCGGCGAGGCCGGCCCCGAGCGCGGTGCCGGCGACGAGGAGGACGAGCGCCTGGCCGATGGCGTCCTTCATGAGGTACCTCGTGGTGGCGCCGAGGGCTTTGAGGACGGCGATGTCGCCGCTGCGCTGGATGGTCCAGACGGTGAAGAACGCGCCGATGACCAGCGCGGAGATCCCGAAGAGCATGGCCCGCATCAGCTGCAGCGAGCCGTTCTCCGAGGCGTAGGAGCCGATGGCGGCCAGGGCGGCCGACGTGGTGACGGTGGTGGTGCCCAGGCGCTCGTCGGCGGCGGCCAGCGACCCGTCGTCGCTGGTGGACAGCGCGATGACGCTGGCCTGCTCGTCGGCGATGCCGGAGCCGCTGCCGACCGTGGCCGCATCAGCCAGCGAGGCCCACACGACCGGGGTGTGGCTGTAGGAGGCGTCGTCGGCGACGGCCGCGACGACCACGTCCCGGCCCGCGAGGCTCAGGTCCTGACCGGCCTCGAGCCCGAGGTCCTCGGCGGCGCCGGTGGAGAGCACCACCGACCCGTCGCCGACGCGGGCGCCGCCCGGCAGCAGGGGCGAGCCGTCCGTGACGCCGAACACCGAGACCGCGGCGCTGCGGGCGGCGTCGCCGGTGGCGCTGGCCGAGGGGCCGGTGGCGCTGGCCTTGGTGGTGGCGATGGACAGGGGCTCGGCGGCGCTCACGCCGTCGACGTCCTCCCAGGCCCGCCGCTGCTCGGCGGTGACCACCGAGTCGGCGAAGGAGACGTCCTGGTCACCGGTCGGCGCCTCGAAGACGAGGTGGTCCGCGGGCAGGTCCGCGATGCCCGAGGTGCTCTCGCGCCCCAGGCCGGCGGTCAGGCCCGAGAGCAGGGTGACGAGCAGGGTCATGAGCACCACGACGCCGCCCATGAGGGCGAAGCGCCCCCTGGCGGCTCGGAGGTCTCTCCAGGCGACGAACACGGTGTCGTTCCTTCCAGCGGGTGCGCCGGCAGGGTGCCGGGGCGATGGCTCCACGGTGCTCCGGTCCGGGCGCCGGTCCATCGCGCTGCGGATCCGTCTTCTGCCGCCACGAGGTGGAGCCCGACCTCAACCCTTCGATGGATGGCGGGGCGGGGTCGAGCACGTACGGTCGGAGCGCCGTGAACCCCTCTCCCCGCGCCGCGACGGCCCGTGCCGACCGCACAGGGCGCGTACCTGCCTCCCACCCGGAGCCGCCGTGGGCGCTGCGCTGGTCGATGCACCTGCTCGTCGCGTTCCTCCTCGGGCTCGTCGCGGTCCGCGCGGCGCTGGTCCCCGACCGTCCCGGCGCGTCGCCGGCCGCGGTGACCACCGTCGCGGTCGTCATCGGGGCCCTCTACGCGGGCGGCGCCGCACGCCCGGCGGTCCGCGAGCAGCCGCGGGCTGCGGTCCTCTGGCTCGGGGTGCTGACCGCCACGTGGCTGGTCCTGGTCGCGCTCACCCCCGACGGCGTGTGGCTGGCGTTCCCGCTGTTCTTCCTGCAGATGCACCTGCTGGCGGTGCGCCCCGGGCTGCTCGCGGTGGCGCTGACCACCGCGGCGGCCGTCGGCGGGTACGCCTGGCACCGCGGGGCCCTCGCGCCCGCGGCCGCCATCGGCCCCGTGATCGGTGCGGCCGTCGCCGTGGCCGTCGTCCTGGGCTACCAGGCGCTGGCCCGCGAGAGCGAACAGCGCCGTTTGCTCGTCGAGGAGCTGACCGCCACCCGCGCGGAGCTGGCCGCGGCCGAGCGCGCCGCCGGGGCGTCCGGGGAGCGCGAGCGCCTCGCCCGCGAGATCCACGACACCCTGGCGCAGGGGCTCTCGAGCATCCAGCTGCTCCTGCGCGCCGCGGGGCGCGCGCTGCCCGGCGAATTCTCGGTGGCGGCCGACCACGTCGAGGTGGCGCGGTCCACCGCCCAGGAGAACCTCGCCGAGGCGCGGCGCTTCGTCCGCGAGCTGACGCCCCCGGCCCTGGTCGCCGCGTCGCTGCCCGCTGCCCTGGAGCGGCTGTGCGCCACCGTCACCGCGCGCGAGGGGATCACGGTCACCCTCCACCTCAGCGGCGAGCCCGCGCCGGTGCCCACGCCCCACGAGGTGGCGCTGCTGCGGGTGGCCCAGGCCGCGCTCGCCAACACCGTGGCCCACGCCGGGGCGCGCCGCGCCGACCTGACCCTGACCTCCATGGCGGACCGGGTGAGCCTCGACGTGGTGGACGACGGCGGCGGCTTCGACCCCGCCGCGGTCCCGCCGGCAGGGGCGGGCGACTCAGGGTTCGGGCTGGCGGCCATGCGCGTCCGGGTCGTCGAGCTGGGCGGGGACCTCGCCGTGGAGTCCGCGCCCGGCGCGGGGACGGCGATCGCCGTGAGCTTCCCGCGGGAGAGCGTCTCCGCCCACCGCACCGCCTCGACGACGACAGGAACGGCATGAGCGAGCCCGTCCGCATCCTGCTGGCCGACGACCACCCGGTGGTGCGCTCGGGCCTGCGCGCCGTGCTCGACGCCGAGCCCGACCTCCACGTGGTGGCCGAGGCGCCGACCGGTGAGCGCGCCGTGGAGCTGGCCGCGGAGCTCGAGGTCGACGTGGTGCTCATGGACCTGCAGTTCGGCGCGGGCATGCCCGGCTCCCGGGCGACCGCCGCGATCACCGCGCGCGCCGGTGCCCCGCGGGTGTTGGTGCTGACCACCTACGACACCGACTCCGACATCCTCGCGGCCATCGAGGCCGGCGCCACGGGCTACCTGCTCAAGGACGCGAGCCCCGACGAGCTGGCTGCCGCGGTGCGCTCGGCGGCGGAGGGGCGCTCGGCGCTGGCCCCCGCGGTCGCCCAGCGCCTCATGCGGCGGGTGCGCGCGCCCGGGACCACGCTGACGCCCCGCGAGCTGGAGGTGCTGCAGCTGGTGGCCGACGGGCTCTCGAACCAGCAGGTCAGCCAGGCGCTCCACCTCAGCCAGGCGACGGTGAAGACCCACCTGGTGCACGTCTACGAGAAGCTGGGGGTGGACTCGCGCACCGCGGCGGTCGCCGCCGCGCGGGAGCGCCGGGTCGTCCACGGCTGAGCAGGCAGCGCCCGAACGGGTGCTCCGTCCAACAGGTGTTCGACTTCCTGTGCGACCCTGGCGCCATGGCAGGGGGGAGCAACCGGCGTGGAGCGGCCCTCCCGGCTCTGCTCCGCGAGGCCTCGCAGGCGCGGCGCACCGAGCGCTCACGCTCCTTCTGCTGGGTCACGGACCCCGGCGGCCCGTGGCCGGGGGTGGTGGTCGAGTGGCTGCGCGTCGGCGGCGGGTGGCACGCCAGGACGGCCTACGTGGTCACGGACGCCCACGGCGGCGCCCGCGTGGTGGTGGCGGTCGTCGAGTCCTCCCGCCTGGAGCCGTCGTCACCCGCGTGAGGGCGCGCTCAGCCGGGGACGTGCTGGGGCGCGGCAGCGCGGCGACCGTGGCGGAGCAGCCCCGCAGCGGCCGGCGGGGCCGGCTCGGCTGGCTGGGCTCGCTGGGCGACGGCGCTCGCGTCGACGACGGTGAACGGCAGGGTCCGCACCAGGTCGTCGTTGATGAGCAGCGTCAGCGCGTACTCCCCCGCCACCGGCGCCGGTGCGACGAGCGTCGCCGCGAAGGCCG
>JBBSRD010000209.1:0-5639 GCA_038243415.1 Actinomycetales bacterium
GAACTCCTCGCTGTCCCGCTCGGCGCGCGGGCGGACGAAGAGCAGCGCCTCGTGCCCGCCGCCGTCGTTCGCTGGGCGCGGCTCCAGGACGAGCACCGCGTCCGGCTCGCGGTCCGCGCCGAGCCCCGTGAGGTGGCTGAACGCCGCGTGGGGGCGGTAGCGGTAGTCGGTGTCGTTGCTGCGCACCTTCAGGGGCCCGGCGGGCACCACCAGGCGGTCGCCGGGGAAGAGCTGGGAGAGCATCTCGCGGCGCCCGGCAGCCCACGGCGCTGCCTCGGCGCGCTCCGGCGGCGGCGGGCGCTCTCCCCACCCCCTCGCGATGAGCTCCTTGAACGCTGGCGAGCCGGGACGCAGGCTCCGGTTCGCGCCGCGCTCGGACAGCGGCTGCGCGCCCGGACCCTTCGGGTCGGTGCCGGCGCCGGGTCGGAGGCCGGTCGGGGTGGTCGACGAGGTCGGTTGATCGCTCACCCCCCGATGCTCCCACCACGCGCCGGGCGACACCCGCCTAGGCTTGCCGGGTGCTGATCGACCTCCACGCGCACTCCACGGCCTCGGACGGGACGGAGACCCCTGCCGGGCTGGTGGCCAGCGCCGCCACCGCCGGCCTGGAGGTCCTCGCGATCACCGACCACGACTCCACCGCCGGCTGGGCCGAGGCGGCCGAGGCGGCGCGCGCGGTAGGGGTGCTCCTCGTGCCCGGCGCGGAGATCACCGCCCGCACCGGCCGGGTGAGCGTGCACCTCCTCAGCTACCTGCACGACCCGGGTGACACCGAGCTGTCCGGGCTGCTCGCGGAGACCCGCGCCACCCGGCTCCACCGTGCGCGGCGGATGACCGAGCTGCTCTCGGCGGACTTCCCCGTCACCTGGGACGACGTGCTCGCCCAGGCGGCCGTCGGTGCCACCGTCGGGCGCCCGCACGTGGCCGACGCGCTGGTCGAGGCCGGCATCGTGCGCAGCCGCGACGAGGCGTTCTCGAGCGTGCTCGCGACGACGTCCCCCTACATGCTCGGCCTGGGCTCCCCGGACCCCGTGGACATGGTGCGCCTCATCCGCCGGGCGGGCGGCGTGCCCGTGGTGGCCCACCCCCTCGCGCGGGCGCGTGGGGCGGTCATCAGCGAGGAGGTGCTCGAGCAGATGGTCGCCGCCGGCATGCCCGGCATCGAGGTGGACCACCGCGACCACAGCAGCGAGGACCGGGCGTGGCTGAGGCGCTTCGCGCGCCGCCACGACCTCTTCACCACCGGGTCGTCGGACTACCACGGCACCGGCAAGCGCAACCGGCTCGGGGAGAACCACACCTCGCAGGAGAGCTTCGAGCGCATCGTCGCCATCGCGACCGGCCTCGACCTGGAAGGGCTCTGACGGTGAGGGGCCGGACGGGCCCGGACGGGCCCTGACCTCTCGCTGGCCTAGGCGGCGCTCGCGGCCCTGCGACGGGCGTGGCGCAGCTCGGGGTGCATCAGCTCGGGGGCCACGACGCCGGCGCCGGCGAGGGTGAGCCGCATCGCGCGCAGCGCTGCTGTCGTCACCGGCTCCGAGGCCCGCGAGCGCCCGGGGAGCCCGGGGAGGGAGTACATCCCTCGCGCCCAGCCCGGCAGGGCCGCGTAGGACAGCGAGACGACGGCGGTCCACAGGGGGCGCACGGGCGCGGTGAGGAGCAGGTTCCCGGGGATCGGCGGCGCGAGGAGGTAGGAGGTGACCTCCCGCGCAGGGCGGGTGATCACCAGGTCGGCGCGCACCTCCTCCATGAAGTCCGCGAGGTCGGCGGCGGAGGCCGGGACGACGGACGGGTCGAGGCCGACGAACCGTGCTGCCTGGACCTGCTCGGCCACGTAGTCGTCGGCGAGGCCTGCGTCGAGGCCCCCGGGGCGCCCGCGCCCGATCACGGCCAGCTGGGAGTCGACCAGCCCGGCGTGGACCCACAGCAGGAGGTCGGGGTCGTCGACGCGGTAGGTGGTGCCCGTGACCGGGTCGTGACCGCCGATGAACGTGTGGACACGACGGACCACCGCGGCGGCGGCGTCAGCCTCGGCTCGGGTGCCGTAGGTGGTGGTGGAGAGGTAGTCGCCCGTCGTCGCGAGGCGCTCCCACGGCTTCTCGCGGTAGTTCGAGTGATCCGCGACCCCGCGCATCGCGACGGGGTGGAGGGACTGGAGGAGCAGGGCCCTCACCCCGGCGAGCGGGGTGAGGGGGTCAGCGGTCATCCGCCAGGTGGCGCTCCCGGGACCGAAGTACCCCTGGTCCTCGGGAGGCGCCGCCTCCGAGGGCGTGGCCGGCCGGCTCGACGTCTCGGTGCTCACCGGCTCATCCTGCCGCGCTGGAGCCGTTCGCGTCGGTCGAACCGGCGCCGGACCGGCCACGACCACCCCGACGGCGGCGGCGGCGCGGTGCTGCGCCGTCGCCGGTGTCGCTGCTGCTCGTCGACGGGGGCCCTGCGGGGCCGGCCGGGCCGTCGGAGGTGTCGCCGGCGGCGGAGGGGAGCTGGATGGGGTCGTCGGCGGTGACGGGCCGGCGGACCTGACGGTCCGGGGCCGCCTCGCTGCGGCGGGCCCCGTCGCGCCGGCTGCCGTCGCGGCCGCCACCCTCGGTGCGGCTCCCCTCGCGGCGGCCGCCGGGACGGCCCTCACCGCGCCCGCCACCCGGGCGACCGCCGTTGTCGTGGCCGCGCCCGGTGTCGTCCTAGCCGCGGCGGCCCGTCTCACCGAGGTCCTCGACCTCCTCGGCCCCGAGCCCCTCGCGGGTGCGCTCGCTGCGGGGCAGGCGCCCCTTCGTGCCCTCGGGGATGTCGAGGTCGGTGAACAGGTGCGGGGAGGTGGAGTACGTCTCGACGGGCTGGGGGATGTTCAGCTCGAGGGCCCGGTCGATCATGGCCCAGCGGTGCAGGTCGTCCCAGTCCACGAACGTGACGGCCGTTCCCGAGGCCCCTGCCCGCCCGGTGCGCCCGGTGCGGTGGAGGTAGGTCTTCTCGTCCTCGGGGCACTGGTAGTTCACGACGTGCGTGACGTCCGTGACGTCGATGCCGCGCGAGGCGACGTCGGTGGCCACCAGCACGTCCACCTTGCCGTTGCGGAACGCGCGCAGCGCCTGCTCGCGGGCGCCCTGGCCGAGGTCGCCGTGCAGCGGGGCGGCGGCGAACCCGCGCGAGGCCAGGTCGTCGGCGACCTTCGCGGCGGTGCGCTTGGTGCGGGCGAAGACGATGGACAGCCCGCGCCCGCGCGCCTGGAGCAGGCGGGCGAGCACCTCGACCTTGTCCATCGCGTGGGCGCGGTAGGCGACCTGCTTGATGTTCTTGACCGTCGCGGAGTCGTCGCCGTCGTCGGCGGCGCGGATGTGCGTCGGCTGGGTCATGTAGCGGCGGGCCAGCGCCACGACCGGGCCGGGCATGGTCGCCGAGAACAGCATGGTCTGGCGGCCCGCAGGGGTCTGGGCCAGGAGCTTCTCGACGTCGGGCAGGAAGCCCAGGTCCAGCATCTCGTCGGCCTCGTCGAGCACCACGACGCGGGTGTGGGAGAGGTCGAGGTAGCCCTGCTGGGCGAGGTCGAGCAGGCGGCCCGGGGTGCCGACGACGATCTCGACGCCGCGCGCGAGCGCCTCGACCTGCGGCTCGTAGGCGCGCCCGCCGTAGACGGTGAGGACGCGGGCGGCGCGCTTGCCGGCGGCCCGCTCGATGTCGCGCGCCACCTGGATGGCGAGCTCGCGGGTCGGGGCGATGGCCAGCGCCTGGGGGCGCCCGGGGGCCGGGAGCTCGTCGAACCCCTGCTCGCTCGGCCCCACCACCCGGTGGAGGATCGGGATGCCGAAGCCGAGGGTCTTGCCGGTACCGGTCTTGGCCTGACCGATGATGTCGTGCCCGCCGAGGGCCACCGGCAGCGTCATGGACTGGATCGGGAAGGGGTGGACGATCCCCGCGCCCGCCAGGGCCTCGACGATGGGTGCCTGGACGCCGAAGTCGGCGAAGGTGGGGCGGTCCTCGACCTCGGCCGCTGCGTCGGTGCCGTCCGCCGCGTCGACGGGGCTGGTCGGCTGGTCGGTGGTGCTCTCGTCGCGGGGGTGCTCGGCGACGTCGGTCGTGTCGGTCATGGGGCCTTCGATCATGGTCGGTGCGGGGGCCGCTCGCCGTCTCCTCTCGCGCGGGCCGCCTGGACGCCGGGGACCGGGTCGTGGGCGCTGCGTGAGGGTCCGGCGGGCTCCGCCGCGCGGGTCGGCAGCCGATCGTGGCTGCGACCGGTCGACCGAGGAACACGGCCATGGTAGTGGACGCCTCGGCGAGCGCCGGAGCGAGCACGCCCGCGCGCGTCCCCGGCCTAGGGTGTGCCCCGATGAGCGAGCAGCCGCCCCCCGCTGGCACCACCGCGCGAGCCTCGGGGCCCGACCACGCGCCGCCCGCTGCCCGTGCGGCCGCGAGCCCCCTGGGCGTGGGGGAGGTGGACCTGCTCGGCGTCGTGGCCGACGGCGAGCTGTCCGCCTTCCTCCGCCTCGCCGCGCAGGCCCGCACCGGCCCGACGCTGGGCGACGTCGAGGGACTCGCCGACATCGCCGTCGGGCACCTGGAACGCTACCGAGCGGTGCGCGACCACCTGGGCTCCCGCGGCGTCTCCCCGGAGTCCGCGATGGAGCCCTTCCGCGCCGGCGGTGAGGCCTTCCACCGCCGTCTCGCGCCCAGCACCTGGACCGAGGCCCTGCTCGGCGCCTACGTCGGTGACGGCATCGCGACGGACTTCCTCGTGGCCGTCGCGAGCCACGCCGAGCCCGCGGTCGCGGCGCTCGTCGCCCGCGAGCTGGGCACGCCGCCCGCACCCGGCGAGGGGAAGGGTCGGGCCCATCCGCGCGACGAGGCCCTCGAGGCCTTCGTGGTGGCCTGCGTGGGCCGCGCCATGCGCTCTGACCCTCAGCTGCGCAGCCGCCTCTCCCTGTGGGGCCGGCGCCTCGTCGGGGAGGCGCTGGGCCAGGCGCAGGCGCTGCTGGTCGCCCGTCCCGCGCTGGAAGGCCTGCTGGCCGGGCCACGCCAGCGGGGACCGGGCGCGCCGATGCCGGTGCGCGCGCCGATCGCCGAGGTCTTCTCCCTCATCACCGCCGCCCACGTCGCCCGCATGACGCGCCTAGGGCTCACCGCTTGACCACTGGCGGCCTCGGTCAAGCGCACACCCGGCCCCGCCAGCACACCTCGCTCACTCCCCGGCCCGCAGCGACCTCGTCTCGATGTCGAGCAGGGCCGCGTCGGCGACCGCGGGGGAGACCTCCCCGGAGCGGCGGGCGCGCAGCACCACGTCGCGCTCGGTCTCGGTGGCGGTGAGCACCAGCGCCCGCAGCAGCTCCGAGGAGCCCTCGCTCCCGGCGGCGTCGACGGCGCCCTCGGCGGCGGCTCGTTGGCCGATGCGGTGGCGGTAGCCCTCGACGACGACGTCCCGCAGCTCCTGCGGCGCCCCTCCCCGCCCCTCCTCCCCGTCCGCGACGAGGCGGTCGAGCGCGGCCTGCGCGGCCCGACGGGCGAGCCCGCGCTCCTGCGCCGCGGTGTCCGCCGTGCTCGCCACGCCCAGGCGGGAGTTGAGCGGGGCCTGGGTGCGCCCCTGGGCGACCAGGGTCGCCAGCACCACGACGAGCGCGACGTGGACCACCTCGTCGCGCGCGGGGAAGGCC
>JBBSRD010000210.1:0-5575 GCA_038243415.1 Actinomycetales bacterium
GCCGAGGTCGGTCTGCAGCTGGTCGAGGATCAGGCCGTGCTGGACCTCCTGGGGGCCCCAGACGTCCTGGTAGAAGTGGCGGTCCACCTCGGAGACCCCGGGCAGGAGCATGAGGAGCTCGAGGACGTTGCGCTCGACCTCGAGCTCGACGCGGGCCATGTAGTCGATGACGGGCCCGAACCGGGCGGCGACCGCGCGCGGGTCGTTCACGGTGCGGTCCACGGGGCCCAGGGACAGCGGTGGGTGGTCGTCGCCGAGGCGGGCGACGTGCTCGACGATGCGGGCCTGGGTGACCGGCGTGATGACCGGCTTCGTGCTCGTGCTCAACGGCGTTCTCTCCTCCAGGCGGCGCTGGCACGGCGGCTCCCGACGGCCAGCTGTTACGGGCACGACGTGCATCGGGACGTCCTGCCTCTCTCTTGAGCCGGCGAGCGCGCAGCGAGCGCCACGTAGGGTCGGCGCTGCGCTGGGGCCTCCCAGCTGATGATCGCGGCACGTTCGCCGCTGGGACGGGGGAAGATCGGTCGTGCGCGTGGCGGAGGCTTTGGCGGGTCGGCGGGTCCTCATCACCGGCGCCACCGGATTCATCGGGGAGGCCCTGCTCCGCACGCTGCTCGTCGAGGTGCCCGGCGTGCGCCCCGTGGTGCTCGTGCGTCCCAAGGCGGGGCAGGACGGCGCCGCCCGGATCGCGCGGACGCTGCGCAAGCCCACGTTCGCGGCAGCCGTGGCCGAGCCGGGCGAGGACCCCCGGGTCTGGGCCGCGGAGCTCGCCGGCCGGGTGGACGTGGTCGAGGGTGACCTCGCCGACGTCCCGGAGCTGCCCGACGACCTGGACGTGGTCCTGCACTGCGCGGGCGAGGTCTCCTTCGACCCCCCGATCGACGAGGCGCTGACCACCAACGTCGTCGGCACCGTCGCCCTGCTCGAGCGGGTGCTGGCCGTCGACGCCGCCCAGCGCGCCCGTGGCAGGCGGGTCCACTACGTGCACGTCTCCACCGCCTACGTCTCCGGGCGGCGCCGGGGCCCGGTGGCCGAGGCCGCCCTGGACCACACCGTCGACTGGCGCACCGAGCTCGCCGCGGGCCTGGCGGTCGCCGCCCGCATCGAGGACTCCTCGCGCGCCCCCGACGCGCTCGCCCGCTTCAACGCCGCCGCCGACGCCGAGCACGGCCCCGCGGGGGCGCTGACGTCCGCCGCGGACGCGGAGCGCCGCCGCCGGGACTGGGTGGTCCGCGCCGGGAAGGACGCCGGCCGCGAGCGCGGGCACTCCCTCGGCTGGACGGACGTCTACACGTTCACCAAGGCCCTCGGCGAGCGCGTGGTCGAGGAGATGACGGGCGGGCAGCACCCGCTGCCGGTGACGGTGCTGCGCCCCTCGATCGTGGAGTCCGCGCTGAAGGCCCCCTACCCGGGATGGATCGAGGGCTTCAAGATGGCCGAGCCCCTCATCCTCTCCCTGGGGCGCGGCGAGCTCCCCGAGGTGCCGGCGGCCCCGGACGCCACCATCGACATCGTCCCCGTCGACCACGTGGTGAACGCGCTCGTGGTCAGCGCCGCGAACCCGCCGGAGCCGGGGAGCCCGCGCTACCTGCACGTCAGCTCGGGGGCGCGGAACCCGCTGTCCTTCCGCGACGTCTACGTCCTGGCGCGGGAGTACTTCGAGGTCCACCCCTTCGACCCGGGCGAGTCGGGGCCGAACCAGCTGCCCACCTGGGAGTTCCCCGGCGCGGCCGCCGCCGAGCGCCGCCTCTCCGGCGGGGAGGCGGCCCACGCCCTCGCCGAGCGGGGGCTGAAGCTTTTGCCCCGCAGCGACCGGGTGCGGCGCTGGGCGCGCGACCTGGACCGCGGCAAGGACCGCCTCGACCTGCTGCGCCGCTACAACGACCTCTACCTGCCCTACACGAAGTCCGAGCTCCACTTCGTCGACGACGTGACCCTGGCGCTGCACCGCTCGCTGGAGCCGGCGGACGTCGAGGCCTTCGGTTTCGACACGTCCGTCATCGACTGGCCGCACTACATCAGGGACGTCCACGTCCCCGCCGTCGCGGCGCCGGTGCGCCGCCAGGACGAGCTGCGGCGCCGCCGCCGCGGGCGGTCGGGGGCCCGGCGCGAGCTGAGCGCGGCGACCGACGTCCTCGCCGTCTTCGACCTGGACGGGACGCTGATGTCGTCCAACGTCCTCGAGGGCTACCTGTGGGCGCGCCTGCCCGAGCTGTCCGCGACGGGCCGGGTGCGGGAGATCGCCCAGGTCCTCGGGCGACTGCCCTCGATGCTGGCCGCCGAGCGGCGCGACCGCGGCGACTTCCTGCGCCAGGTCTACCGCCGCTACGAGGGCGCCGACCCCGGTGAGCTGGACGCCCTGGTGGACGAGGTCATCACGCCCCACGTCCTCGCCCGGATGTCCGCCCCGGCGCTGCGCCGGGTGCGCGCCCACCGCGCCGCCGGCCACCGCACGGTGCTGCTGACCGGGGCGATCCGTCCCCTGACGCGCCCCTTCGCACCGCTGTTCGACGAGGTGGTCGCCGCCGACCTCGCCGTGGGCAGCGACGGCCTGGCCACGGGGTTCCTCGCCGGGCCCCCGCTGGTCGGGGAGGCGCGCGCCGCCTGGGTGGTGCGCCACGCCGCCGTGAACGGCTACGGCCTGTCGCGCTCCTACGCCTACGCGGACTCCCACTCCGACCTGCCGCTGCTGCGCTGCGTCGGGCTCCCGACGGCCGTCTCCCCCGACGTCCCGCTGCTGCGCGCCGCCCGCGGGCTGTCCTGGCCGGTCGAGACCTGGGGGGCCCCGAACGACCCCGGGTCCTCCGGAGGGCTCCTGCGGCGCCTGGTCCCGTCGGCCGGCGGCTCGAGCGTGGGAGCCTCCCTCCCGTGATGCGCGCCCTGGAGGTCTTCGCCTCCGCCTCCCGCTATGCCGCCGCCCGCGCCGTCGGCGGCGCCGTCCCCGGCCTGACGCTGGGCGCCATGGCGCCGCTGCGCCTGGTCACCCGCGACCGCCCCGAGCCGCCCGGGCCGGGGTGGGCCGTCGCCCGTCCGCGCCTCTCGGGGATCTGCGGCTCCGACCTGGGGATCATCACCGGCAGCACGTCGCTGTACTTCTCGGCGCTGTCCTCGATGCCCTTCGTCCCCGGCCACGAGGTGGTCGCGGACCTGCTGACCGCCTGCGGTGACGTGCCCCAGGGCTCCCGCGTGGTGGTCGACCCGGTGCTCTCCTGCGCCGCCCGCGACCTCGAGCCCTGCGGACCGTGCTCGCTCGGGCAGACCAACCGGTGCGACCGCGTGACCGTGGGACAGCTCTCCCCCGGGCTCCAGACGGGGTTCTGCGCCGACACCGGCGGCGGGTGGGGCGAGCAGATGATCGTCCACACCAGCCAGGTGCACGTGGTGCCCGACGACCTGCCCGACGAGCGCGCCGTGCTCGTCGAGCCGCTGGCCTGCGCCGTGCACACCGCGCGCCGGGCCGCGGTGAGGCCGGGCGACTCCGTGCTGGTCTCCGGCGCCGGGTCCGTGGGTCTGCTCGCCGTCCTGGCGCTGCGCCGGCTCACCGAGGCGGGGCGCATCACCGTCGTCGCCAAGCACGACGCCCAGGCCCGCCTGGCCCGCGCCTTCGGCGCCGACGAGGTGGTGCGCCCGAGCTCGGCCATGTCGCTGGTGCGCCGCGCCACCCGCGCGATGCGGGTGTCCTCCACGAAGAGCGAGGACGGGTCCGGCGCCGTGCCGGCCGTCCTGGCCCGCTCCAAGATGGGCCGCGACGCCGGCGCCGGGGCGTTCCTGCTCGGCGGGGTCGCCGTGGCCCTGGACGCGGTGGGCTCGCCCGCCTCGCAGGACATGGTGATGCGCTCCACGCGCGCCGGCGGACGCGTGGTGCTCTCCGGCATGCCGTCCAAGGGCGCGGACCTCTCCCCCGTCTGGTTCCGCGAGCTCGAGGTGGTCGGCACGTACGCCTCGCGCGGTGACGCCTTCGAGGTCGCCACGCACCTGGCCGCCGACGCCCCGCTCGACGGGCTCGTCGGGGGCCGCTACCCCCTGCACCGCTGGCGCGAGGCCCTGGACCACGCCAGCTCCGCGGGCCGGCTCGGGACCGTCAAGGTCACCTTCGACGCCCGTGACCGCTCATGATCGTCTCGACGCCCGCCCGCCGCCTGCGCGGGCACGCCCCCCACCAGCACAGGAGCACGCCGTGAGCCGCCCCGGACTCGTCCTCGAGGTCGACGACCGCACCCCCCCGATCGTCGTGCACGAGGGCGACAGCTTCCGCCTCGAGGAGTTCCCCAGAGGGACGCGGGTGGTCTACCCGCCGGAGTCGCTGCCGACCGTGCCCGACGTCGAGGCCGCCGTCGACCGCGCGCTGCGCAACCCCCTCGATGCCAAGCCGCTGCCGGACCAGCTGTTCGCGGGGATGCGCCTGACGATCGCCTTCGACGACATCTCCCTCGCGCTGCCGCAGATGGTCCGCCCCGACATCCGCCAGCGGATCATCGAGCAGGTCCTCACGATGGCGGCCGCCGCGGGCGTCGACGACGTCGAGCTGATCGCCGCCAACGCCCTGCACCGCCGGATGACCGCCGACGAGCTCCGCTACATGCTCGGGGAGCGGGTCTTCCGCAGCTTCTATCCCCAGGGAAAGCTCACCAACCACGACGCCGAGGACCCGGCGAACATGGTGCACATCGGTGAGACCGACCAGGGCGAGGACGTCGAGATCAACCGGCGCGCCGCCGAGTCCGACCTCTTGGTCTACGTGAACGTGAACCTCGTGGCGATGGACGGCGGCCACAAGTCGGTGCCGATCGGCCTCACGTCCTACAAGTCGCTGAAGCACCACCACAACAGCCACACGATGACGCACTCGCGCTCGTTCATGGACCACAAGAAGTCGGCCATGCACCACAGCGCGTGGCGGATGGGCCGGGTCCTCAAGGACCACCTCAACATCTTCCAGATCGAGACCACCCTCGACAACGAGTGCTTCCCCAAGGCCTACGGCTTCATGCAGAAGCGCGAGTGGGAGTGGTCGGTCAAGGACCAGGCCTCCGCCCTGGCCGCCCGCCGCGGTCTCGCGCTGGCCCCCGGCTCGATGCGGCGCCGCATCTTCCAGGGGGTGCGCGCGCCGTACGGCCTCACGGGCATCTCCGCCGGGGAGGTCGAGGCCGTCCACGACGCGACGATCGAGCGGGTGCACCGCCAGCAGCTCGTCGAGCTGGACGGCCAGTCCGACGTCATGGTGCTCGGCGTGCCGTTCATCGGCCCCTACAACGTGAACTCCACGATGAACCCGATCCTCGCGGCGTGCATGGGCCTGGGGTACTACTTCAACTCCTACCGGGGAGAGCCCGTGGTGCGCAAGGGCGGGGCGGTGATCCTGTACCACCCGGTGCCCAAGGCGTTCAACCAGCTGCACCACCCGTCCTACGTGGACTTCTACGACGAGGTGCTCGCCTACTCCACCGAGCCCTCCGTCATCGAGGCGAAGTTCGAGGAGCAGTACGCGACCGACCCCTGGTACAAGCACCTCTACCGCACCTCGCACGCCTATCACGGGGTCCACCCGTTCTACATGTGGTACTGGATCAGCCAC
>JBBSRD010000211.1:0-5565 GCA_038243415.1 Actinomycetales bacterium
ATCTTCTTCATCGAGCCCATCTTGCGCAGGCCCTGCATCTGGGTGAGGAAGTCCTCGAGGGTGAAGTCCTCGCCCGCCTCGAACCGGCTGGCGAGGTCCGCGGAGGTGTCGGCGTCGAACGCCTTCTCGGCCTGCTCGATGAGGGAGAGCACGTCGCCCATGTCGAGGATGCGCCCGGCCATGCGGTCCGGGTGGAAGACCTCGAAGTCGGTGAGGCCCTCGCCGGTGGACGCGAACATCACCGGGCGACCGGTGACCGAGGCCACCGACAGGGCGGCGCCGCCGCGCGCGTCGCCGTCGAGCTTGGTGAGCACCACGCCGGTGAGCTGGACGCCCTCGTCGAAGGCCTGGGCGACGGCGACGGCGTCCTGGCCGATCATCGCGTCGACGACGAAGAGCACCTCGTCGGGGGTGACGGCGGCGCGGATGTCCGCGGCCTGCTGCATCATCTCGGAGTCGACGCCGAGGCGGCCCGCGGTGTCGACGATCACGACGTCGAACTGGCGGGTGCGGGCGTGATCCATCGCGCGGCGCGAGACGTCGACGGGGTCGCCCACGCCGTTGCCCGGCTCGGGCGCGAAGACGTGCACCCCAGCGCGCTCGCCGACGATCTGCAGCTGGTTGACGGCGTTGGGGCGCTGGAGGTCCGCGGCCACGAGCATCGGCGCGTGGCCCTGGTCCTTCAGCCAGCGGCCCAGCTTGCCGGCCAGCGTGGTCTTCCCCGCGCCCTGCAGGCCCGCGAGCATGATCACGGTCGGGGGGTTCTTGGAGTAGGTGAGGCGACGGGTGTTGCCGCCGAGGATCGCCACGAGCTCCTCGTTGACGATCTTCACCACCTGCTGGGCGGGGTTCAACGACCCCGACACCTCCGCGGAGAGCGCGCGCTCGCGGACCTGCGCGGTGAAGGCGCGCACCACCGTGAGGGCGACGTCGGCCTCGAGCAGGGCGGTGCGGATCTCGCGGACGGTGGCCGCGACGTCGGCCTCGGACAACTTCCCCCTCCCGCGCAGGGAGGAGAAGGTGGCGGCGAGGCGGTCCGAGAGAGAGGTGAACATCGTGCCCGACCCTACTCTCCGGGCCCGCTCACCCCGGCGGCGTCGGCCAGCAGCGAGGATCGGCTCAGGAGATGAGGGCGTCGACGAACCCCTCGGGGTCGAACGGGGCGAGGTCGTCGGGGCCCTCACCGAGGCCCACGAGCTTCACGGGCACGCCGAGCTCGCGCTGGACGGCGATGACGATGCCGCCCTTGGCGGTGCCGTCCAGCTTGGTGAGCACGATGCCGGTCACCGAGACCACCTCGGAGAAGACCTTCGCCTGGCGCAGGCCGTTCTGGCCCGTGGTGGCGTCGAGGACGAGGAGCACCTCGTCCACCTCCGCGCGGGCCGGGGGCAGGTCCACCTCGGCGTCGCCGGCCTGGGCGTCGAAGGGGACGTCGTCGTCGGCAGGAGCGTCCGGGGCGGGCAGCGCGGGGACGCCGGCGTTCATCGCCCGCTCCGTGACGCGCTTGAGCTTGCCCAGCTCGTCCATGAGTCCGGTCTTGGTCTGCAGGCGCCCGGCGGTGTCGATGAGCAGCACGTCGGCCTCCAGCTCGGTGGCCGCACGCACCCCCTCGAAGGCCACGGACGCGGGGTCGGCGCCCTCCTTGGGCGAGCGGATCGTGGGGACGCCCACGCGGTCGCCCCACGTGGTGAGCTGCTCGGCGGCGGCGGCGCGGAAGGTGTCGGCCGCGGCGAGCACGACGTCCTTGTCCTCGGCGACGAGCAGGCGGGCGAGCTTGCCGACGGTGGTGGTCTTGCCCGTGCCGTTGACGCCCACGACGAGCACCACGGCGGGGCGCTGGCCGCCGCCGCGCGGGGTCACCTGGAGGCGGCGGTCCATGCCCGGGTCCACGGCCTCGAGGAGCTGGGCGCGCAGCACCTCCCTGACGGAGGCCGGGTCGCGGGTGCCGAGCACGGCGACGCGCTGGCGGAGCCCGGCGACGAGCTCCTGCGTGGGCCCGACGCCGAGGTCGGCGAGCAGCAGGGTCTCCTCGACCTCGTCCCAGGTGTCCTCGTCGATGGTCTCGCGCGAGAGCAGGGCGAGCAGCCCGCGACCGAGCGCGGTGTTGGAGCGGGCCAGTCGCTCGCGCAGGCGCACGAGGCGGCCGGCGGCGGACGGCGGCTTCTCGGTCTCGAGGGCCGGGTCGGGCTCCGACGGGGCCTCGAGGACGTCCAGCCCGCCGCCGCCCACGTCCTCGACGGTGCGGGTGGGCGAGTCGCGCGGGGTCTCGGCGTCGTCGCCGACGCCCGGCAGGCGCTCCTGCGTGGGCGCCTCCATCTCGCGACGGCGCCCTCCACGGCCGCGGCGGAGCAGCCCCGTGACGGTGACGACCGCGGCAGCGACCAGCACCAGCACGACGCCGATGACGAGCTCGAGCGTGCTTCCCAGATCCACGGGCCGATCCTCGCAGACCCCACCGTCGGCCGGCCGGGCGCACCTCGGGGCGGCTCAGCCGATGCCGCGGACGTCCACCGTCGCGACGACGCCGGTCTCCAGGGTGCGGGTCTTCCCAGCGACCAGCAACGTCCCGAAGCGCACCGGGCTGGTGGCCACCGCGGTGTAGACGGCGGGGATGCCCGTGACCATCACGTAGCCGTCCGCGGTGTCGGGGTCGAAGCCCGCCTCACCGCTCGGCGTCGCGCCGCTCTCGGTGAAGCGGCGCTCCTCCACCTGCAGGTCCAGCACCCGGCACGGCGTGGCCGCGACGCCCTCCGGGACGTCCGGGCCGGCGGTGACGTGGCCGATGACCTGCTGCTCCCCGCTCACCTCCGCGGGAGCGTCCCAGTAGAGGTGCGCCTCGCCGGCCCGCAGGAGCACCGGGTGGTGGGCGCGCGAGAAGTCGGCCTCGGACAGGGTGGCGTCGACCGCGTCGTCGTCCCTCTCCTGCTGGGTGCTCACGTCGTCGTCGGTCATGCGCGTGGCGCCCGGCTCCGTCGCCGGCAGCTCCTCCACCATGACCCGCAGCCGCACCAGCCCGCGGTCCTCCCCGGGGCCGGCGTCACCGCTGGCCACGAACGTGAGGTGCCACTCGACGTCGTCGCCCACGCTGGGCGCGCCGTAGGCGGCGACCGCCGCCGGGTCGAGGAACACCGGCACCATCCGCGGGGGCTGGACGGAGGTGGATCCGGACGGGCTGCTCTGCGGCGCGGTCACCGGCGGACGGTAGCGCGACCCTCGCGGGGCGGCCCCTCAGGCGTGCGGGTCGGGCTGGCAGCGCGGGCAGCGGTGCGACGAGCGGTTGGCGAACGCCTCGCGGACGATCGGGGTCCCGCACCGCGGGCACGGTTTGCCGGCACGGCCGTAGACGGCGAGGCCGCGCTCGAAGTATCCCGAGGACCCGTTGACGTCGACGTACAGGGAGTCGAAGCTCGTCCCGCCCTGGGCGAGCGCCTCGGTCATGACGACCTTGAGGTCCTCGAGCAGGTCCAGCACCACGGCGGCCGGCAGGGACGACGTGGCCCGCTCGGCGTTCAGCCGCGAGCGCCACAGGGCCTCGTCGGCGTAGATGTTGCCCACCCCGGAGACCAGCGTCTGGTCGAGGATCGCCCGCTTGACCGTGGTCCGCCTGCCGCGCAGGCGGGCGACCATCGCCTCGACGTCGAGCAGGGGGTCCAGCACGTCGCGCGCGACGTGCTCGACGCCCACGGGGACCTGCGGCGCGGAGGGAGCCGGCTCGCCGCCCGGCCCGCGCCCGGTGCCACCGGCCAGGCCGTCGGGGGTGGTGACCAGGGGGACGAGGGACAGGCCGCCGAACATGCGCTGGTCGACGAAGCGCAGCTCGCGGCCCCCGAGGTGGTCCCCCGGCGCGGCGCCGTGCGCCGGCCCGCCGCCGGGTGAGGGCTCACGGTCGCCCGCGTCGGCGTCGAAGGTGAAGCGCACCCGCAGGTGCTTCTCGTCCTCGGCGTCGGGGGGCTCCAGGAGCATCTGGCCGCTCATCCCGAGGTGCGCGAGGAGGGCGTGGTCGTCGTCCAGCTCGCACCACAGGTACTTCCCGCGACGGGCGACGTCGGTGATGACGCGACCCCGCAGCCGCGCCGCGAAGTCGTCGGGTCCGGCGACGTGCTTGCGGACCGGCCGGGGGTGCAGCACGGCGACGGAGGCGATCCGTTCGCCGACCACCCAGCGGGCGAGGCCCCGGCGGACCACCTCGACCTCGGGGAGCTCGGGCACGGCGGCTCAGGCCTTCGAGCGGACGGGCCCGGAGGTGGCGCGACCTGCGGCGGAGCCACCCACGGAGGCACGGCCGGCCGGGGCGCGGGCGACGGTCGCCGCCGACAGGGCGCAGTGGGCGTCCGCGGCGGCGGCCTGCTCCGCCTCCTTCTTGCTGCCCCCGCTGCCGGTGCCCCGCGAGGTCGCGTCCGGCGGCGGCTGGGCGCCGGCGACGTCAGCCATGACCGCGCGAGCGGTGAAGACGCGGGCGTGGTCGGGCCCGGAGGTGTCCACCCGGTACTCCGGCGCGCCGATGCCGCGGGCCGCGCACAGCTCCTGCAGCGAGGTCTTCCAGTCCAGGCCGGCCCCGAGGGTCGCGGAGCGCTCCAGCAGCGGGGCCACGAGCCGGAGCACCAGCCCGCGCGCCGCGTCGATGCCGGCGGAGAGGTACACCGCCCCGAAGACGGCCTCGGTGGTGTCCGCAAGGATCGAGGCCTTGGTGCGCCCGCCCGTGCCCTCCTCGCCGCGCCCGAGCCGCACGCAGTCGCCGAGACCGAGGCCCGCTGCGATCTCCGCGAGGGCCCTCATGTTGACCACGGCGGAGCGCAGCTTCGCGAGCTGGCCCTCGGGGACGTCGGGGTTGGCGCTGTACAGCTCGTCGGTCACGACGAGACCGAGCACGGAGTCCCCGAGGAACTCCAGGCGCTCGTTCGTCGGCACCAGCCCGTTCTCGTAGGACCACGAGCGGTGGACGAGGGCGAGCTCGAGCAGGTCGGCGTCCACGGGGACACCGAGCCGCTCGACCAGCACCGCGACGCTGGCGGTGCGCCGCTCCTCGTCGCGGGCGACCTGGGCCGCCCGTCGGGATCCGCTCAGAGGTCCTTGACCTTGCGGCCCTTGTACTCCAGGTACAGCGGGGTGCCGGCGGAGTCGGTGACCACGCGCGCCATGTGCGGACGGAAGTAGGTGGTCTGGCCGTTCTCCACGGTGGTGGACAGCGTGGTGGCGGTGGTCTTCCACGCCGAGCGACGGTGACGGGTGTTGGAGCGCGAGAGCTTGCGCTTCGGGACGGCCATGGGTTCCTCCTGGTGCTGGCCCGGCGTGTCAGGCTCGGGGCGATCGGTGGGGTCGGTCGGTGGGTGGTGGTGTCAGTCCCGCTTCTCGGCGGGAGCCTGCCCGGCGAGCCGTGAGAGCACGGCCCAGCGCGGGTCGAGGTCGTCGGTGGGCTCCGCGCCCTCGGCGGCAGGCTCGTCGGGCACGCCGTACTGCGTCGGCAGGCCGGCGCAGTCGTCGCGGCACACGGGCTGGAACGGCAGGGTGGGGATCAGCGCGTCGCGCAGGGCCGGCTCGAGGTCGAAGCGGTCCCCGACCATCGCG
>JBBSRD010000212.1:0-5554 GCA_038243415.1 Actinomycetales bacterium
AGCGCGGCGACGGTGTCGATGCCGGCGACGGCCAGGCGGCGGGCCTGGTCACGGCGCAGGTCGGCGACGGCGCCGAGGTGGTCCGCGCGGGCCCGGGCGACCCCGCACGGCGAGCCGTCCTCGCACGTGGAGCACCACTGCGCGGGGGCGCTGAAACCCACCTCGAGGGCCCCGCGGGCAGGCAGCGCCGCGAGCAGGTCGGCCAGGTCGGCGACCTGGCGGCGGGCCCACGCGGCGCCGGTGCGGGCGGGGACGTCGAGCACCTCGCCGCTGCCCAGGTGCAGGCGCACGTCGTCGTGGACCCTGGTGCCCGCGGCGGCGAGGGCGTCGCGGTAGAGCATGGTCTGCAGCAGCGCGGAGGGGCTGAGGCTGCGGGCGAGCTTGGCGTCCTCGACGCGCCAGACGTCGCCGACGCGGACGAGGAAGTCGGGGCGGCCCACGAACGTCATGCCGTCGGGGCGCGCGTCGAGCACCCCGCCCTGGAGCACGACGTCGGCGCCGCTCGTGCGCAGCGCCTCCGCGGTGGTGGCCGCCAGCAGCGACCAGGCGCCGAGGTCCGGCGTGGTGCCGGTGAGGTCCACCAGCGTCAGGCCCTCCGCGCGCATCGCCTCGACCACGAGCTGCTCGTGCTCCACCCCGGCGCGCACCACCGCCGAGCCGGCGTCGACCCCCGGCTCGGGCGCGCCCTCGACGGGCAGGCCGTGGGCGCGGCGGTAGGCGCTGATGGTGCGGTGGCTGCAGGTGGTGGACTCCACGACGTCGCCGGCCGTGACCAGCAGCGCGCCCTCGGCGAGCCTCACGCGGTGACGGCGGGCAGGGTCGACCAGGGAAAGTTGATCCACCGGTCGGTGCGGCGCCACACGAAGTCCGGGTCGACCACCGAGCGGGGCTTGGCGTAGAGCACCGCGGAGCGCACCTGCTCCACGTGGTTGGCGCAGAAGTCCAGCACCAGGCGCAGGGTCTCGCCGGTGTCGGCGACGTCGTCGACGACGAGGACGCGCGCCCCGGCGAGGTCCACCTGACGGGGCAGCGGCGGCAGCATGACCGGCACCGGCAGGCGCTCGTCGACGCCGGTGTAGAACTCCACGTTCATCGTCAGCACGTTCTTGACGTCGAGGGCGTAGGCCACGGCGCCCGCCGGGAGCAGCCCGCCGCGGGCGATGGCGAGGACCACCTGCGGCTCGAAGCCGCTGGCGTCGACGTCGACGGCGAGCGAGCGCGCCGCCTCGCCGAACAGGTCCCAGGTGAGGACTTCACGCTCTGTCTGCGTCGGTGGCTCCACGCGCTGATCGTAGGGACGGACGCTAGCGTCGTGCGGGTGCCCGCTCCCTCAGCTCGCGACGACCTGCGCGCCGCGCGCCTGCGCATCGCCGCCCGCGAGGGGGTGCCCTCGCTCGTGGCCCTGTCGTGGGAGTCCCCCGTCGACGGCGAACCACCGGCGATGGCCGACGCGGCGGTGCGTGACGGGCGGGAGCTGGAGCAGGTGCTGCTCGCCGCGTGGACCGAGCTCGCGGCCGACCAGCGCGACGACGACCTCGCGTGCGTCGCCGTGGCCCTGCTGACCGCGGCCGTCCGTGACGCGGCCCCGGTCGTCGGCCCCCCGGCGTCATCAGGCCTCCCCGCGTGAGCCCCCTGACGCTGGCCGCCCACCGCGCGGCGCTGCGCGACGGCCGCCACCTGCGGCTGATGAACTACCACAACACCCCTCCCTCGCGTCGCAGCGCGCTGCGCGACGAGCTGGGCGCCCTGATGGATCACCGGACGCCGTGGACCCTCGAGGACCTCGACCACGCCTTCGCCACCGGACAGGGCCCGGACGGTGCTCGCGGGGAGAAGCCCGGGTTCCTCGCGGTGTTCTACGAGGGGTACGCCGCGAGCGCCTCCGTGGCGGCGCAGGTGTGCGACGAGCTGGGCATCACCGCGTGGTTCGCGCTGTGCACCGGGTGGATCGACTGCCCGCCCGGCCAGCAGGAGCTCTTCGCGCGCGCCCACGACATCGCGCTGCTGCCCGAGGACCTCGACGGCGAGCGCCTGGCGATGACGTGGGACGAGGTGGCCGACGTCTCCCGGCGCCACGTCGTCTTCCCCCACACCGCCTCCCACCACGGGGTGAACGAGCCGGCGACGCCCGGCGACCTGGCGCGCGAGGTGCTCGAGCCCAAGCGGCGCCTGGACGCCGTCACCGGCCAGGGCTCCCCCGCGTTCGCGTGGCTGCACGGCTCCCCCACCGGCGTCAGCGCCGTGCACGACGCGGCGGTGCGCGCGGCCGGGTACCGCTACCTGTTCAGCAACACCGCCATCCACCGGCTCTGACCGACGGACCGCCATGAGACCCCCTCCCCCGTCCACGCTCCCCCGTCGGCGCCTCGACGACCTCACGAGCGTGGTCCCGGGGGCCGTGCTGCACGGCGACGTCGTGACGGTCACGGGCATGACGCACGACTCGAGGGCGGTGCGTCCCGGCGACCTCTTCGCTGCGATCCCCGGAGACCGGGTCCACGGCGCGGAGCACGCCGAGTCCGCCGGGGGCGCCGGGGCGCTCGCGGTGGTCACCGACGCCGCCGGACGGCGCCGCGCGGCGTCGACGGGCGTGCCCGTCCTCGTCGTCCCGGACGTGGTGGGCGTCCTCGGCGCGCTCGCCTCCGCGGTGCACGCCCACCCGTCGCGCGACCTGCCCGTGGTCGGCGTGACCGGCACCGACGGCAAGACCACGACCTCGTGGCTGGTCGCGGCCGCGCTCGAGGCGTGCGGGGTCGCCACCGGCATGATCGGCTCGCTGGACACCCGGCTCGGCGACCAGGTGCTGATCGCCGACCCGCCCCAGCACCGCCGCACCACGCCGGAGGCCCCCGACCTCCAGGCGACGCTCGCGATGCTGCGTGAGCGTGGTGCCCGCGCCGTGGTGATGGAGGCCAGCAGCCACGGCCTGGCGCTGCGCCGCACCGCCGGCACGCGCTTCGCCGTGGGCGTCTTCACCAACCTGAGCCACGAGCACCTCGACTTCCACGGCGACCTCGAGGCGTACTTCCAGGCCAAGGCGGCGCTCTTCGAGACCTGCGAGCACGCCGTCGTCACCGTCGACGACGACCACGGGGCGCGGCTGGCCGCAGCGCTGAGGCGCGATGGTCGCTCCGTGACCACCGTGTCGGCGACCGGGGCTCCGGCGTCGTGGCGGGCCGTGGACGCAGAGCCTCACCGGTGGGGCACGACCTTCACCGCCCGTGGACCCGGCAGCGAGGTCGTCACCGTCGACCTGGCGCTCGCGGGCGCCTTCAACGTCGCCAACGCCCTGGGGGCCCTCGCGGCGGCCGTCGTGCTCGGCGCCCCCGCCGCCGAGGCCGCCCGCGGGATCGCCACCCTCGCGTCGGTGCCCGGCCGGATGGAGTGGGTCGGCGACGACGAGGTCGCCGCGCTGGTCGACTACGCCCACACGCCCGGCGCCCTGCGCGCCCTGCTGGACGCCGCCCGTACCGCCGCTGCGCCGCACGGACGGGTGGTGCTCGTCCTCGGCATCGGTGGTGGGCGTGACGCCAGCAAGCGCCCGCTGATCAGCGCGGCCGCCGGTGCGGGCGCCGACGTGGTGGTCGTCACCGACGACAACCCCCGGGAGGAGGATCCGGCCGCGCTCCGCGCCGAGCTGCGCGCCGGAATCGGGCGCGTGCCCGGCTTCGACCGGTCGCACCTGCACGAGGCGCCCGACCGGGACGAGGCCGTCGGGCTCGCGGTGACCCTGGCCCGCCCGGGAGACGTCGTCGTGGCCGCCGGCAAGGGGGCCGACCGGGTCCAGGTCGTCGGTGACGCCACCGTGCCCGTCGACGAGCCGGCAGCCCTGCGTCGCGCCCTCGCGCGGCGGCGCTCCTCCGTGGCCTCCTGAGCACGACCCGGGCAGAGACCCCCTCACCACGAGCCGTCCCGCGACGGCGGGACGTCCGTGCTCCACGGCGTCGCCCACGAGGCTGACCGGCGCCAGAGCGAGGAGGTCACCGTCGCCAGGGACGGCCGGGAGCGGGCGCAGCGCCCGCGGCAGACCACGCTGACGTCCCCCCCGAGAGCCAGGATGCGCTCGCCGACCACCTCCACGAGCTCGGTGAGGTCCGCGGTGAGCCGGCTCAGGCGCATCGCCTGGTCGCCGATGAGCGCCAGGGCGTCCTTCAGCTCGGGCCGACGCGGAGCCGGGTGCGCCGAGACCGTCACCGCGCCGCACCACCGCCACCACGTCACGACGGGGATGCCCATCATGTGAGACGGGGCGATCATCCGTTGACACGAGGGTGCCGGGACCTGCACACTGTGCTCGACCATCCCGAGCGGCCGAGAGATCTGGCTCGACGACGCCGCAGCAACCACTCCCTCGAGGAGCCGGTGCTACCGCCAGACGATGGAGACGCCGCCGATGAGCCTTGCCCCGACCGATCTGCGCCGTACCAGGTCCGCCCCCTCTGCAGCGAGCGAGCGACCGACGCAAGGCACGGCCCACGCTCACGCCCACGCGGTGAACCTGCGCGGGTACGGCCGAACCTTCCCCGGCGGGCACACGGTGCTCGACGACGTCTGCCTCGACGTCGCCCCCGGCGAGCTCGTCGCCGTCCTCGGTCCCTCCGGGTGCGGGAAGTCCACCCTCCTGCGCGCCGTCGCCGGCCTCGACG
Organism: Actinomycetales bacterium; assembly: GCA_038243415.1. Lineage (GTDB taxonomy): Bacteria > Actinomycetota > Actinomycetes > Actinomycetales > Quadrisphaeraceae > CADCUY01. The sequence goes on from JBBSRD010000212.1 coordinate 4,647, forward strand.
TCGTCACCTCGGGCTCCGTGGAGATCGACGGGGACCCGGTGCGCGCCCACGACCCGCGGTGCGCCGTGGCGTTCCAGGAGCCGCGGTTGCTCCCGTGGCGGGACATGGCGCGCAACGTCTCCCTCGGCCTGCCCCGCGGCACGCCCTCGGCGGCCGGCCGCGAGCGCGTCGCCGAGCTGCTCGGGCTCGTCGGGCTGAGCGGTTTTGCGGGCCACCGCCCGCGCAGCGTCTCCGGCGGGATGGCCCAGCGGGCCTCCCTGGCGAGGGCGCTCGCCCGCGAGCCCGGCGTCCTGCTCCTGGACGAGCCGTTCGGGGCGCTGGACGCGCTGACGCGCCTGTCCATGCAGGACCTCCTCCTCGACGTGCTCGACGCCCGCCCCACCACGGTGATGCTCGTGACCCACGACGTCGACGAGGCCGCGCACCTGGCCGACCGGATCGTCGTCCTCGCCAGCACGGCACCGGCGCCTGGCCACCCGGCGCCGGCCCGCATCGCGTCGGTGACCACCGTCCCTGCGCCCCGGCGCCGTGAGCGCGGCGACGCCTCCTTGAACGACCTGCGCACCGACCTGCTCGGCCAGCTCGGCGTCCACCGCTGAGCACCAGCACCCCTCACCACTTCCTGCTCCACCCCCCTGCTGAAGGACCCCCATGCGCGCTGCCACGACCCTCGCCCTGCCCGCCCTCGCCGCCGCGACGCTGGTCCTCTCCGGTTGTGTCGCCGGTGAGGGCTCCGGTCCCGGCAGCGCTGAGAAGACCGCCGCCGCTGCCGACAAGAGCGCTGCCGGCGCGGCGAAGACCCTCACCGTCGACTTCGCCACCTACAACCCCCTCTCTCTGGTGATCAAGGACCAGGGGTGGCTCGAGGAGGACCTCGCCGACGACGGGGTCGACGTGGAGTGGGTGCA
>JBBSRD010000213.1:0-5498 GCA_038243415.1 Actinomycetales bacterium
CAACCTCTCCCACGGCAGCCACGAGGTCCACGCGGCCTCCTACGCCAACGTGCGCCGCGCCAGCGAGGAGACCGGCCGGGCCGTCGCGATCCTCGGTGACCTGCAGGGCCCGAAGATCCGGCTCGGCCGCTTCACCGACGGTCCGCACCTGCTCGCCGTGGGCGACGAGATCACCATCACCACCGAGGACGTCCCCGGCACCGCGGAGCTCGTCTCGACCACGTACGCGGGCCTGCCCGGCGACGTGAGCCCCGGCGACCCGCTGCTCATCGACGACGGGCGCGTGGGCCTGGAGGTCGTCTCCGTCGACGGACCCCGCGTGCGGGCCCGCTGCACCGTCCCCGGCCCGGTGAGCAACAACAAGGGCATCAACCTGCCCGGCGTCGCCGTCTCCGTGCCGGCCCTGACGGAGAAGGACACCGAGGACCTGCGCTGGGCCCTCGCCCAGGGCGTGGACTTCATCGCCCTGTCCTTCGTGCGCTCCGGGGACGACGCCAAGGACGTCCACGACGTCATGGACGAGGTCGGCATCACCGTGCCGATCATCGCCAAGGTGGAGAAGCCCCAGGCCGTCGAGAACATCGAGTCGGTCGTCAAGGCCTTCGACGGCATCATGGTGGCCCGCGGCGACCTCGGCGTCGAGCTCCCCCTGGAGCAGGTCCCGCTGGTGCAGAAGCTCGCCGTCGAGCTGGCCCGGCGCGCCGCCAAACCGGTCATCGTCGCGACGCAGATGCTCGAGTCCATGATCTCCGCCCCGCGGCCCACGCGCGCCGAGGCCTCCGACTGCGCGAACGCCGTGCTGGACGGCGCCGACGCGCTGATGCTCTCCGGCGAGACCAGCGTCGGTGACTTCCCCGTCGAGGCCGTCCAGACCATGGCCCGCATCATCGACAACACCGAGGAGCTGGGCATGGAGCGCATCCAGGCCCTCGGGACCACCCCCAAGACCCAGGGCGGCGCGGTGACCTGGGCCGCCCGCGAGATCGGCGAGTTCATCGGCGCCAACCACCTCCTGACCTTCACGGTCACCGGCGACTCCGCCCGGCGGATGAGCCGGCTGCGCTCCCGGATCCCGCTCATCGCCTGCACGCCGATCGAGGCGGTGCGCTCGCGCCTGGCGCTGTCGTGGGGCGTCGAGAGCTACCTCGTGCCCTTCGTGGAGAGCACCGACGAGATGGTGGCGCAGGTGGACTCCGTCCTCCTGGAGGAGGGCCGGCTCAGCGAGGGCGAGACCGTCGTCATCGTCGCGGGATCGCCCCCCGGCGTGGCCGGGTCCACCAACGCGGTTCGCGTGCACGTCACCGGTGGTCGCGACGAGAAGGAGCGCGCCCGCCTGGGCGAGCTGCGCGGCTGACCGTCCCGGCGTGGTGATCGACGCCTCGGTCGGGACGGGGAGGAGCCGGCGGAGCGGGGGCGCCGGTGCCGGGTGCGGGACTCGAACCCGCACACCCTCACGAGTAGAGGTGTTTGAGACCTCCGCGTCTACCGGTTCCGCCAACCCGGCTCGATACGGCGCCCCCGCTCACCCCTAGGCTACCCGGGTGAGCACCCCAGACGACGCCGCTTCTCCCTCACGGGCCTCCGCTCTGGCGGACATCTCGTTCGAGCCCCTGGAGGAGGATCCCTCCCCGGCGGCCGGCAGCGAGGGGCCCCGTCGACGGGTCGTGGTGGCCGAGGACGAGGCGATCATCCGCCTGGACATCGTCGAGATCCTCACCGAGGCCGGCTTCGACGTCGTCGGTGAGGCCGGTGACGGTGACGCCGCCGTGCGCCTCGTCGAGGAGACCGAGCCGGACCTCGTCGTCATGGACGTGAAGATGCCCGTCATGGACGGCATCACCGCCGCCGAGCGCATCGGGCGGGCACGCCTGGCCCCGGTCGTGCTGCTCACCGCTTTCTCCCAGCGCGAGCTCGTCGACCGGGCCCGCGAGGCCGGCGCGATGGCCTACGTGGTGAAGCCCTTCTCCTCCGCGGACCTCCTGCCGGCCGTGGAGATCGCCATCTCCCGCTTCCAGGAGATCACCGCCCTCGAGGACGAGGTCGCCGACCTCACCGCCCGCTTCGAGACGCGCAAGCGCGTCGAGCGCGCCAAGGGTCTGCTGCAGACGCGCATGGGCCTCACCGAGCCCGAGGCGTTCCGCTGGATCCAGAAGACGTCGATGGACCGCAGGCTCACCATGCGCGAGGTCGCCGACGCCGTCCTGGCGCAGGTGGGCGAGTCGAAGTAGTCAGAGCCGTCTGACGTCTCGTGCGCGGGCATCGCCCTCTGCGGACGCGGTCCGTCCCGGCGTGGGGAGAGCCCGCCGGGACGTTGAGCGCGTGAGAACAGCGTCGTCGCCCGCACGGGCCACCCGGTCGGCGGCGTCCCTCGCGCGCAGCATGCCGGTGCTCGCGGTCGTCGTCGGGCTCGCTGCGGGGCTCGGCGCCGACGTCTTCCGGTCGATGATCGAGCTCTTCACCACCGCGGCGACCGGCTACGCCGACCACGCGGCCCACCCGGGCGCAGCGAACCCGCGGCTGCCAGCGCTCGGGCCGTGGTTCGTCGTCGCGGCCCCCGTGCTCGCAGGCCTGCTCTACGGGCCGCTGGTGCACCGCTTCGCGCCCGAGGCGCGGGGCGGCGGGGTCCCCGAGGTGATGCTGGCCGTGGCGCGCCACGGCGGGCGCATCCGCCCGCGGGTCATCGTGGTCAAGGCCCTGGCCGGCTCCCTGTGCATCGGTGGGGGTGGTTCCGTGGGCCGTGACGGCCCGATCGTGCAGGTCGGCGCGGCCATGGGGTCCTCGCTGGCGCAGTGGCTGCGGCTCGACGAGGAGCGGGTCAAGCTCCTGGTGGCGTGCGGGGCCGCCGGCGGTATCGCCGCGACCTTCAACGCCCCGCTGGCCGGGGTGTTCTTCGCGATGGAGCTCGTCCTGCGCCGCTGGACCGCGGAGTCCTTCGGGGTGGTGGTCCTCTCCTCCGTGACGGCGTCCGTCATCGGGCGCGGTCTGCTGGGCGACGCGCCCTTCCTCACGCTGGAGACCGTCGCTCTCGACAGGCTCGTCGCCTACCCGCTCTTCGCCGTCCTCGGTGTCCTCGCCGGGGTCCTCGGGGTGGGCTTCATCAGGGCCGTCTACGGCGTCGAGACCCTGTGCGACCGGCTCTGGCGGGGCCCGGAGTGGTTGCGCCCCGCGGTCGGGGGGATCCCGCTCGGCCTGCTCCTCCTCGCGCTGCCCCAGATGTACGGCGTCGGCTACTCCGTGCTGGGCGCGGCCGTCGGTGGCGGGTACGGCATCGCGTTCCTGCTCGTGCTGCTGGTGGGCAAGGTCCTCGCGACGTCGCTGACCATCGGCATCGGCGGCTCCGGGGGCGTGTTCGCCCCCACCCTGTTCTGCGGCGCGATGCTCGGCGCCGCCGTCGGTCAGGGCCTGGACCTCCTCGCGCCCGGAGCGACCGGGCCGGCCGCGGCCTACGCGCTGGTGGGCATGGCCGCCGTGTTCGCCGGCGCCGCCAGGGCCCCCATCACCGCCGTGGTCGTCGTCTTCGAGCTGACGGGGGAGTACGCCCTGATCCTCCCCCTCATGCTGGCCGTGGTGCTCGCGAGCGCCGTGGCCGGAGCCATCACGCAGGACACCGTCTACACCGCCAAGCTGCGGCGCCGCGGCATCGACATCGACGAGCCGGCGGACGCCGCGCTGAGGCGGCGCCCGGTGAGCGACCTCGCGGTACCGAGCGCGCCGCCCGTGACCGTGGGGACCGCGCTGCGCGACGTCGCCGCCTCCCTGGCGGCCTCCGGCCAGCCGTGCGTGCCGGTGGTCGACAGGGAGGGCGCCTACGCCGGGCTGCTGGCCGCGAGCACGCTGATGACCGCCCTCGCAGCGACCGAGCCGTCCGACCTGCTCGACCTCGTGGACCCGGCCGAGCCGCTCGACGCCGGCGCCCCGGTCGGTGAGGCGCTGCGGCGCCTCGAGGCAGGGGCGCCGGCGGTCGCGGTGGCCGCCGCCGACGGCTCGATCACCGCATGGCTGAGGGAGCGCGACGTCCTCGCTGCGCTGGGCGCGCACGGGACGCCCGGCCCGGACGCGCCGCCCGGCGCCACCGACCGCGACGTCACACGCCGGGAGGCGCGTCCATCAGCTGGCACGTGATGCGCGAGGTGCACACCCGTCGTCCGTCGTCGTCGGTGATGACCACCTCGTAGGCCGCCGTCGAGCGCCCGCGGTGGATCGCGGTGGCCACCCCGGTGACGGTCGCGTCGCCGCGGGGACCGGGGCGCGCCGCGCGGTGGTGGGTGGCGTTGATGTCGACGCCCACGGCGATGCGCCCGTCACCGGCGTGCAGCGCCGCGCCGATGGAGCCGAGCGACTCCGCGAGCACCACCGACGCCCCGCCGTGGAGCAGGCCGTACGGCTGGGTGTTGCCCGCCACCGGCATCGTCGCGGTCACGCGCTCCGGGCTCGCCGACGTCACGACGATGCCCATCGCCTCTCCGAGGCTGCCGGCCGGGCCGAGGACCGGGTGGTCGGGCAGGGGCTCGCGGGCCGCCCCCCCGCTCGGCGCCGGGGTGGGTGCTGGCTCGTCCGCGCCTGGCGCGGTGGGGGTGTCGGTCACCCGCCCTAGGCTGCCAGCCGTGGCTCCTCCCGCCGGCCGGTCCCGTCCCTCCGCTGCCCCCGCGCGCCCGAAGAAGGGTGCGCCCGCCCCCCGCGAGCGGCTCCTCCTCGTGGACGGGCACTCGATGGCGTACCGCGCCTTCTTCGCGCTGCCGGTCGAGAACTTCTCCACCTCCACCGGGCAGGCCACGAACGCGGTCTTCGGGTTCACCTCGATGCTCATCAACCTGCTGCGCGACGAGGCGCCGACCCACCTCGCGGTGGCCTTCGACGTGAGCGGCTCCACCTTCCGCACCACCGAGTACCCCGAGTACAAGGCCGGCCGCGCCGCCACCCCGGTGGAGTTCGCCGGGCAGGTGGACCTGGTCCGCGAGGTGCTCGCAGCCCTCAAGATCGCCGTCGTCACGGCCCAGGGCGTCGAGGCCGACGACGTCATCGCCACCCTCACCAAGGCGGCGCGCGCCCAGGACCTCGACGTGCTCATCTCCTCCGGGGACCGCGACACGTTCCAGCTCGTCGAGGAGCACGTCACCGTGCTCTACCCGCGCAAGGGCGTCTCCGACACCGCACGCATGGACCCCGCCGCGGTCGAGGCGAGGTACGGCGTCGGCCCGGAGCGCTACGGCGACCTCGCGGCGCTCGTCGGGGAGGCCAGCGACAACCTGCCGGGCGTGCCCGGTGTCGGCCCCAAGACGGCCGCGAAGTGGCTGGCGGCCCACGGCGACCTCACCGGCCTCGTGGCCGGCGCCGGCGCCCTCACCGGCAAGGCGGGCCAGTCCCTGCGCGACCACCTCGACCAGGTGCTGCGCAACCGCCGGCTCAACGAGGCCGTCGTCGACGTCCCGCTGGAGGTCGTCGTCGACGACCTCGCGGTCGCCCCCTGGGACCGCGAGGAGGTGCACCGGGTCTTCGAC
>JBBSRD010000214.1:0-5490 GCA_038243415.1 Actinomycetales bacterium
CAGGTGCGGTTGCCGAAGCGGGCGTACCCGCGCGCCCCCGCCTCGGTGGAGGCCACGTAGGTGGAGCTGAGCGAGATCGACGGGCCCACCTCGGCGTCGGGCACGCGGTCCGGGCGGCCAGCGGCGACCACCTGCGTCGAGCGGGTCCAGCGGGCGGGATCAGGAGTGCTCACCGCGCCAGGGTAGGGCCGCACCCGCCAGCGCACCCGAGCCCACCGCAGCACGGCGGGTAGCATCGCGGCCGTGCACGAGCAGATGCGCAAGCCCCGGGTGGCCGTCCTGTTCGGCGGGAGGTCGGGGGAGCACGGCATCTCCTGCGTGACCGCCGCCGGGGTGCTCGCCGCGATCGACCGCGACGCCTACGACGTGGTGGCCATCGGGATCACCAGGACCGGCGCGTGGACCCTCGTCGACGACGACCCCTCGCGATGGGCGCTCCCGCCGGGCGCCGCCGGCATCGGCGACCTTCCCGAGGTGACCGCCCAGGAGGGCGTCGCGGTGGCGCTGACGGCGGCGACGGGTGCCCACGGGCTGGTCCCCGCGAGCGCCGCGCCGCCGGCCGCCGAGGCCGCGCGCGTCGCCGGCGTGGGACCGGTCGACGTGGTGCTGCCGCTGCTCCACGGGCCCTACGGCGAGGACGGCACCGTCCAGGGCTTCCTCGAGCTGGGGGACACCCGCTACGTCGGCTCGGGGGTGCTGGCCTCGGCTGTGGGCATGGACAAGCACACGATGAAGACCCTGCTGGCCGCCGCCGGGATCGCCGTCGCGCCGTGGGTGTTCGTCACCGACCGGTCCTGGCGCGCCGACCCCGGCGCCGTCGCGCAGCAGGTGGCAGCGCTGGGGTGGCCCGTGTTCGTCAAGCCGTCGCGGGCGGGGTCCTCGCTGGGCATCACCCGCGTGGAGGGCCCCGAACGGCTCGCGGACGCTGTCGAGGCGGCCCGTGAGCACGACCCCCGCGTGGTCGTCGAGGCCGCCGTGGCCGGCCGCGAGGTCGAGTGCGGTGTGCTCGGGGAGCTCGACGGTGGTGCGTCGGCCTCCGTGCCCGGCGAGGTGGTCGTCGGGCCGGGGCGGGCGTTCTACGACTTCGAGGCGAAATACCTCGACGACGGCGGGGCGACCCTGGTCTGCCCGGCGCAGCTGCCCGACGGGGTCGCGAGGCGCGTGCGCGAGACGGCGCTCGCGGTCTTCGATGCCATCGGCTGCGAGGGCCTGGCGCGCGTGGACGTGTTCGTCACCGACGACGGGCGCGTGGTGGTCAACGAGGTGAACACGATGCCGGGCTTCACGCCCTCGTCGATGTATCCGCGGATGTGGGCGGCCAGCGGCGTGGACTACCCGTCCCTGGTCGACCGGCTGCTCCGCCTGGCGCTGACGCGGCCCGTCGGGCTGCGCTGAGGCTCAGCCCTCGGTGCCGCCGGCGTCGTCGCTGTTCTCGCGGCTGAGGCACCGTCGCCCCGCCTCGATGGTCGCCACCGCGGGCGCCAGGTCGGCGAGGACGGACTGGGTGATCGCGGGGTCGGCGTCGGTGAGGGTGGAGGGGATCGTCACCTGGACCGCCGGGCGCCGCCCGTAGGTGGTGAACCGCGAGCCGGCGCCAGAGGTGGAGGAGATCCAGTCGACGTCGACGGCCCCGCTGCTCACCGACGTGCACGCCGTGGTCGTCGGGCCCGGCGGCTCGACCCCGCAGCGGGCCACCACCTCCCCGGCCGCGGCAGGCGCCCCACGCCCGCCCGGCCCCCAGGCCTGGGCGCCCTGAGCGGTGGTCGGGCGCAGCGCCAGACCCGCGAGCACGGGAGGTGCCTGGCGGGCCAGCGCCGCGCACGCGGGATCCGCGGCAGAGGGGGACGGGGCCACCGGTACCGCCGCGGTGCAGCCGGTGAGCAGCAGGCCCGCCGTGAGGACCGCTGCCGCTCTCACCACTCCATGATGGTGCACGTCAGCGCGCGCGAGACCCCCGGCACGTCCGTCATCGTCACGCCCACCAGGGGGCAGAGGTCGTCGATGGATCTGCCCCTGACCTTGGCGATGACGTCGTAGGGTCCCGCCACGGCATCGGCCGCCAGCACCCCCTTCAGGTGGCGCAGCGCGTCGGCGACCTCGCTGGAGGCCCCCGCTTCCGTCTGCAGGAGCACGTACGCCTCTATCACCGGTGACCTCCTCGTCACTACCCTTGCCAGGTGTTCTCCGCGACCCCGCCCTCGCAGCCTCGCGAGACCGCCACCCAGCACCTGTCTGCTGGGGCCCGGTCCGCGCCGTGAGCGGGGACGACGTCCCCGAGGGCGCGGTGCTGGGTGACCTGGGTGAGGCGGGGGTGCTGCAGGCCATCTTGCCGTCCGCACCCCGCTCACGCGCAGTAGTTCTCGGTCCGGGTGATGACGCGGCGCTCGTGGCGGCGCCCGACGGCCAGGTCGTGGCCACCACGGACCTGCTCGTCGAGGGCCGGGACTTCCGCCGCGACTGGGGCAGCGGCGCCGACGTGGGATGGAAGGCCGCGGCGCAGAACCTCGCTGACGTCGCCGCGATGGGCGCGCACCCCTCCGCTCTGCTGATGGGCCTCGCGGCGCCGCCGGACCTGCCCGTGGCGTGGGCCCGAGAGCTCATGGAGGGCCTCGCGGCGTGCTGCGAGCCCTGGGGGGTCGGCCTCGCCGGGGGCGACCTCTCGGCTGCCCACGAGGTGGTCGTGGCCGTCACCGCGCTCGGTGACCTGCGCGGCGCCGCACCCGTGCGCCGCGACGGCGCCCGCCCGGGCGACGTGGTGGCGCTCGCCGGCGTGCTCGGGCACTCGGGCGCCGGGCTGGCCCTGCTCACGGAGGGCCTGGAGGAGTCCGACCTGGCGCACGCGGGCTACCCCGCGCGGGCCCTCGCCGCCCCCCGCCGCCCCGCTCCGCCGCTCTCTGCGGGCCCGGCCGCGGCCCTGGCCGGCGCCCACGCGCTCATGGACGTCAGCGACGGCCTGCTGCGTGACGCCGGCCGCATCGCGGCGGCCTCCGGGGTGGTCGTCGACCTCGACGAGTCCGCCCTCGACGTGGAGCACCCGCTGCTGATGGCCGTCGGGACGCTGCTCGACGAGGGCGTGGAGCCTCGCGAGCGCTGCCTGCGCTGGGTGCTGACCGGTGGCGAGGACCACGGGCTGCTGGCGACCTTCGCTCCCGGGGCGGCGCTGCCCGAGGGCTTCCGCGCCATCGGCACGGTCCGTGAGGTCGGATCGGTCCTGGGGACGACGAAGGGGCCGACCGTCCTGATGGACGGGCGACCCCTCGCGGCGTTCGGCGGCGGGTTCGACCACTTCTCGTAGCCTCGCCCGCAGAGGTCAGCTGGTGGCCTTGACGACCTTGCCGGCCTTGAGGCACGAGGTGCACGCGTTGATGCGGCGGGGCGTCACGCCGTTGATCATGGTGCGCACGCGCTGGATGTTCGGCGACCAGCGGCGGTTGGTCTTGCGGTGCGAGTGGGAGACGTTGTGGCCGAAGCTCGGCTTCTTGCCGCAGATGTCACAGGTGGCAGCCACAGGGTGCTCCAGGGGTGTCGGTGGGAAAAATCGTCTGTCCGGCCCAAGCGCACCCTCAGCTGACGTGTCGGCCTGGGCGCAGGCATGCGCGCTCGGGCACCACGATAACCGACGTCCGACCCTGCTGGCACGCTGCGTGTCATGGCGAGCGTGAGCGAGGGCCCTCACCCCGAGGACGACGGCGCGGCTGGAGCGGCACGGGCTGCCTGGTCGGACCCGCGGACCAGCGCGATGACGCGCCCGCTCGAGCGGGAGCTGGGGAGGCCCACGGCCGCGGGCCTGGAGAAGATGGGGCTCCTCACCGTGGGAGACCTGCTGCGCCACTACCCCCGCGACTACCCGCGCCGGGGCCAGCTGACGTCGCTGTCGGACCTCGTCGAGAAGGACGTGGTCACGGTGGTGGCCCGGGTGGCCTCGGTGAAGAGCCGGCCCCTGCGCGACGGGAACAAGCGCCTGGTCACCGCCGTGGTCACCGACGGCGTCGGCGAGCTGGACCTCACGTTCTTCACCGCGAACGCCTGGCAGGCCGCCTCCCGCGTCAAGCAGCTGGCGGTGGGCACCCACGCCCTGTTCGCCGGCAAGGTCGGCTCCTACCGCGGCCGGCGCCAGCTGGTGTCGCCGGAGGTGGAGGAGGTCCCACCGAACCTCTCACCGGACCTCGTCGCCGAGCGCGCCGACGCGATCGTCCCGGTCTACCCCGCGACCGAGAGGTTCAGCTCGCTGCGCCTCACCAAGGCCGTGAGCACGCTGCTCGACCCCATGACCGAGGGCGACCTGCCCGACCCGGTGCCCGGCGAGGTCCTCACGCGCCTGCGCCTCGTCTCCCTGCTGTCGGCGCTGCGCGGGATCCACGCCCCCGGGTCCGACGCCGAGCTGGCGGCCGCCCGCAAGCGGCTGCGCTTCGAGGAGGCGTTCGTCCTCCAGGTGGTGCTGGCCCGGCGCCGCGCCGCGCTGGCGGACCTGCCGGCGTCGTCCTACCCGCCGCGGGAGCCGGGAGCGCTGGCCGCCTTCGACGCGGCGCTGCCCTTCACCCTGACGCCGGGGCAGGTCAGCATCGGGGAGGCCATCGCGGCCGACCTGGCGAAGACCTCCCCGATGAACCGCCTGCTGCAGGGCGAGGTCGGCTCCGGGAAGACGCTCGTGGCCCTGCGCGCGATGCTCCAGGTGGCCGACGCCGGGGCGCAGTCCGCGCTGCTCGCGCCCACGGAGGTCCTCGCCGTCCAGCACCACAGGTCGCTGAGCGCCGCCCTGGGCCCGCTCTGCGACACGCGCCGCTCCGACACCTCGCCGGGCCCCGAGCACGGCGTGAAGGTCACGCTGCTCACCGGGGCGCTGCCCCGCGCGGCACGCGTGCAGGCCCTGCTGGACATCACCACGGGGCGCGCGGGCATCGTCGTCGGCACCCACGCCCTCCTGCAGGAGAGCGTGGACTACTTCGACCTCGGCATGGTGGTCATCGACGAGCAGCACCGGTTCGGGGTGGAGCAGCGGGACGCGCTGCGCGCGAAGTCCGGGCTGCCCCCCCACGTGCTCGTCATGACGGCCACGCCCATCCCGCGCACCGTGGCGATGACCGTCTTCGGTGACCTGGAGGTCTCGACGCTGCGCGAGCTGCCCGTGGGGCGCTCACCGATCGCCACCCACAAGGTGCCCGAGCAGGGCTCGAGGTGGGTCGGCCGGGTCTGGGAGCGGGTGCGGGACGAGGTGCGTGCCGGGCGCCAGGCCTACGTGGTCACGGGGCGCATCGGGGAGCTGCCGGGGGACCCGCCGCGTGCGGTGACGGGCAAGGCCGTCGCGGGCACGCCCCGGTGGTGGGCGCGCTCGGCCGTCCACGGCCACGAGCAGGTGCCGCCCCCCGAGGTCGGCGACGACGAGCGGCGCCCGCCGCTGGCCGTGCTCGACGTGGCCGACGAGCTCGCCGAGCACCCCGCCATGGAGGGCGTGCGCCTCGGGCTACTCCACGGGCGCATGTCCTCGGAGGA
>JBBSRD010000215.1:0-5455 GCA_038243415.1 Actinomycetales bacterium
AGCGAGCGGCCGGCGGTCGACGCCCTGGACCTCGACATCGGCGACGGGGAGTTCCTCGTCCTGGTCGGTCCGTCCGGCTGCGGCAAGTCCACCTCGCTGCGCATGCTGGCCGGTCTCGAGCCGGTCGACGGCGGAGCGATCCGCATCGGCGACCGCGACGTGTCCAACATCGACCCGAGCGATCGCGACATCGCGATGGTCTTCCAGAACTACGCGCTCTACCCGCACATGAGCGTGGCCGCGAACATGGGCTTCGCCCTGAAGATCGCCGGCATCAAGAAGGACGAGATCCGCGGCCGTGTCGAGGAGGCAGCGAAGATCCTCGACCTCACCGAGTACCTCGACCGCAAGCCGAAGGCGCTGTCCGGTGGCCAGCGTCAGCGCGTGGCCATGGGCCGGGCCATCGTGCGCCAGCCGCAGGTGTTCCTCATGGACGAGCCGCTGTCCAACCTCGACGCCAAGCTGCGCGTGCAGACCCGCACGCAGATCGCCCAGCTGCAGCGCCGGCTCGGCGTCACCACCGTCTACGTGACCCACGACCAGGTCGAGGCCATGACCATGGGCGACCGCGTCGCGGTCCTCAAGGACGGCCTCCTCCAGCAGGTGGACACCCCGCGGCGCATGTACGACCACCCGGACAACGTCTTCGTGGCCGGCTTCATCGGTTCCCCCGCGATGAACCTCCTCGACCTCCCGGTCGTCGACGGCGGCGTGGAGTTCGGTGGCGTCGTCCACCCGATCGCGCGCGACGTCCTCGAGGAGTCCGGCGACAAGAAGATCACCGTGGGCGTGCGTCCGGAGGACTGCGACATCTCCGGCGAGGGCCTCCCGGTGGAGGTCGACGTCGTGGAGGAGCTCGGCGCCGACGCCTACATCTACGGCCGTGCGGTGTTCAACGGCGAGGAGCAGCCGATGACCGTGCGGGTCGACGGCCGCCGTCCCCCCGAGGCGGGCTCCACCGTGTATCTGACCCCCAAGCAGGGCCACACGCACCTCTTCTCCACGAGCACCGGCCTTCGCCTCGGCGACTGACCGGCTGAACGACGTCTCGCGGCCCCGCCGTCCGGTCTTGCCGGGCAGCGGGGCAGCGGGGCAGCGGGGCAGCGGGGCAGCGGGGCAGCGGGGCAGCGGGGCCGCGCGCGTGGGCGCGGCCAGGGGACGACCCAGGCGATGACGACGGACCTCCTGTGGCTGGCCGTCATCGGCTCCGCAGAGTCAGCGGGCTCACCAGCCGCGCTGGGCCAGGCGGTGATCGGCCCAGCGCCCACCGCGACGCGGGCCCCGGTCAGGCAGCGACGGCTCCAGCAGCGCGCACTCCTGATCGCTCATGTCGTGACGGTCCTGACCAGCCATGCCCGTGACCTGCCCGCCACGCCACCCCTCGCACACGGCCTAACCTTGACCCGGTGCTGCTGCGAGAGAACGCCCGCTTCCGGGCCCTGTGGTTCTCCAACCTCTTCTTCTTCGGCGGCGTCTGGACCCAGACGCTCGTGCTGGGGTGGCTGGTCTTCGAGACGACCCGCTCGGAGCTGCTCGTCGCCGTCTTCACGGCGGTCCGACTCGCGCCCATGCTGCTGGGGCCGCTGACGGGGGCCTTCGCCGACCGGCACGACCGGGTCCGTCTTCTGGCGGTCGCCGCCTTCTGGGCCCTGCTCACCGCGGGCGTCTTCTCCGCGCTCATCGGGATCGGCCGGGCGCCGTACGGGGTGCTGCTGCTCGGGGGGCTGGCCATCGGGCTCGCGCAGTCCCCGTCCCAGCCGGCGAGAGCCTCGCTCGTGCTCGACCTGGTGGGGCGCCGCAACCTCAGCAAGGCCACCGCGCTGAACGCGATGGCGATGAACATGACCCAGGTCGTCGGGCCGGCGGTGGGTGGGCTCATGATCAGCACCCTCGGGGTCGCAGCCGCGCTGTGGGTCTCCACCGCCTGGTACGCCCTGTCGCTCGCGCTGCTTCTTCCGCTCCGCGGTGCGGGACGCCGGCACGAGCAGGCGTCCCGAGCGCAGCACGGATCGACCGTCGCGATGGTGGTCAGCGGCTTCAGGGTCATCTTGGCCAACCGGCTCGCGACGACGACCCTGCTGGTCACCGTCGCCGCGAACCTCCTGCTGTGGCCCATCTTCCAGGGGTTCATGCCGGTCCTGGCCCAGCGGTCCCTCGGTCTGGACGCCGCCGGGCTCGGCTGGCTCCTCACGTGCGCCGGCGCGGGCGGCCTCGTCGGCTCCCTGGTCATCGCCCGGCTCGGGGACTTCCGGTTCAAGGGCGGCCTGTTCGTCGGCGGCACGGCCGTCTGGGCAGCCCTCTGGGCGGTGTTCGCCCTCACCCGCGACGTCCCGACGGCCTTCGTGCTCATGGGCGCCATCGGTGTGGCGAGCGCTGCCTTCGGCATCCTGCAGAACACGCTCCTCCTGACGACCACCGCCCCTGACGTCCACGGCCGGGTCCTCGGCGTGCAGGAGCTCGCCATCGGGGTCATGCCGGTCGCCTCGCTGGTGCTCGGGGTCGCAGCCGAGCGCTTCGGGATCAGCGCCACCACGTTCGTCAGCGCCGTGCTGCTCGTCGTCCTGCTGGCCGCGCTGTCGCTGTGGACACCCCGGCTCCTGGGCTACAGCGGCATCGCGGACGACGACCCGGCGGAGGCCGGCGCCCACGCCGAGGCGTCCACGGCCCCGGCGACGCGCAGCAGGGAGCCCTCAGCCTGCACGACGCCGCCCGGCGCCCCATGAGGGCGCTGGGCAGCGGGGCCGCGCGCGTGGACGCAGACGGAGGACGACCCAGGCGATGACGACGGACCTCCTGTGGCTGGCCGCCATCGGGTTCGCCGGCTTCTCGGTGGCCTCCGCGGCGCAGGCGGCCACCGGCTTCGGCGGCGCGCTCGTGGCCGTGCCGGTGTTCTCCCTGCTCGTCGACGTGCCCACCGCCGTCGTGGCCGCCACGGCGCTCGGCTTCCTCCTGACCGCGGGCGCCGGCATCTCCGAGCGGGCGCACGTCGACCGACCCACCGCGGTGCGCTTCTTCGTCGCGGGCCTGGTCGGGATGCCGCTGGGCCTGCTGCTGCTCACCCGCCTGGACGAGCGGCTCCTCGACGTGCTCGTGGCTCTCACCGTGCTGGCCGCGCTGCCGCTCGTGCTGCGCACCGGCACGCTGGTCCGCCGCCGCAGCCTGGACGTCGCGGCCGGAGGGCTGAGCGGCCTGCTGCTCACCTCGACGGGGATGAACGGGCCACCGCTCGTGGTGGTGCTGCAGGGCTCCGGGTTCTCCCCCCGTGCGCTGCGGGCGACGCTGCAGGTCGTGTTCGCCGGCCAGGACCTCGTCGCGCTCGCCGGCTTCGCCCTCATCGGCCGGCTCAGCCCGGAGGTCGGCGCGCTGGTGCTCGGGGGCGCGCTGGCCGTCCCGCTCGGCTGGCGGCTCGGTGACCGCCTGCTGCGGGTGATGTCCCCCGCTCAGTTCCGCCGCGGAATCATCGGCCTCCTCGTCCTCTCGGCGCTCACCCTCCTCGGGCAGGCCCTGCTGTCAGCCTGACGCCCGCATCACGCTCGGGCCGGCCTCACCGTGACGCCTGCTTCGCCGCCAGGCGCTTCCACGTGTCGACGACGGTGTCGGGGTTCAGCGACATCGACTCGATCCCCTGCTCCACCAGCCAGTCGGCGAGGTCCGGGTGGTCGGAGGGGCCCTGGCCGCAGATGCCGACGTACTTGCCGCGCGCGGTGCAGGCCGTGATCGCGAGCGCCAGCATGTGCTTGACCGCGGGGTCGCGCTCGTCGAAGGAGCCCGCCACCAGGGAGGAGTCCCGGTCGAGGCCCAGGGTCAGCTGGGTCATGTCGTTGGAGCCGATGGAGAACCCGTCGACGTGGTCGAGGAAGGCGTCGGCGATCACGGCGTTGGAGGGGACCTCGCACATCATCACGACCTCCAGACCGTTCTCGCCGCGGCGCAGGTCGTGCTCGGCGAGCAGGGCGATGACGCCCTCGATCTCCGCGACCGTGCGCACGAACGGGATCATGATCTTGACGTTGGTGAGGCCCATCTCGTCGCGCACGTACCGCAGCGCCTCGCACTCCATCGCGAAGCACTCCGCGAACCCCTCCGACAGGTACCGCGAGGCTCCCCGGTAGCCGATCATGGGGTTCTCCTCGTCCGGCTCGTACCGTGTCCCGCCGACGAGGTTGGCGTACTCGTTGGACTTGAAGTCCGAGGTCCGCACGATCACCGGCTCGGGGGCGAACGCCGCAGCGATGGTCGAGATCCCCTCGGCGAGGCGCTGGACGAAGAACTCCCGCGGCCCCGGGTAGGCGGCGATCGCCTCGGAGACCTCCTCGCGCAGCGGCGACGGCAGCTCGTCCAGCTCCAGCAGGGCCTTCGGGTGGATCCCGATCTGACGGTTGATGATGAACTCCAGGCGCATCAGCCCCACCCCCCGGTGCGGCAGGGAGGCGAAGGTGAACGCCTGGTCGGGGGTGCCCACGTTCATCATGATCTTCACGTCGAGCTCCGGCATGTCGCCGAGCGCGGTCTCGTCGACGGCGAACTCGAGCAGGCCGTCGTAGACGACGCCGGTGTCGCCGTCCGCGCAGCTCACGGTCACGGGCTGCCCGTCGCTCAGCGAGGCGGTGGCGCTCCCGGTGCCGACGACCGCAGGGATCCCGAGCTCGCGGGCGATGATCGCGGCGTGGCAGGTGCGCCCGCCGCGGTTCGTGACGATGGCCGAGGCGCGCTTCATGATCGGCTCCCAGTCGGGGTCGGTCATGTCCGCGACCAGCACGTCCCCAGGGGTGAACGCGCTCATCTGCTCCGCGGAGGTGAGCACCTTCACGGGGCCGGCGCCGATCTTCTGGCCCACGGCGCGCCCCTCGACCAGCGGCTCACCGGCGGCCCCGACGAGCCGGAAGCGCTCCTGGACGCTGCCCTGGCGCGACTTCACGGTCTCCGGGCGGGCCTGGACGACCCACAGCGCCCCGGTGCGGCCGTCCTTCGCCCACTCGATGTCCATCGGGCGCCCGTAGTGGTCCTCGATGGCCAGCGCGTGACGGGCCAGCTCGGTCACCTCGTCGTCGGTGAGGCTCAGGAGGCGCCGCGCGGCGGGGTCCACGTCGACGAAGGCGGTGGTGCGGCCCACCGCGGCGTCGTCGGTGTAGATCATCTGGGTGGCCTTGGACCCGACGGACCGCTTGAGGATCGCCGGGCGCCCCGCCCGCAGCGCGGGCTTGTAGACGTAGAACTCGTCGGGGTTCACCGCGCCCTGGACCACCGCCTCCCCGAGGCCGTAGGAGGACGTGATGAGGACCGCGTCCTGGAAGCCGGACTCGGTGTCCATCGTGAACATCACCCCCGAGGCGCCGAGGTCGGAGCGGACCATCGCCTGCACCCCGGCGGACAGCGCGACCTCCTCGTGGGCGAAGGAGTGGTGCACCCGGTAGGCGATGGCCCGGTCGTTGTAGAGGGAGGCGAACACCTCGCG
>JBBSRD010000216.1:0-5431 GCA_038243415.1 Actinomycetales bacterium
CCAGCGTGGTGGCCAGCTCGGCCTCGGAGTAGGTGTAGACGTGCTCGCCCTTGGCCCGCCCGGCGGCGTTGACGTCCACGCGGTGCAGCGGCGGCACGGCCGAGTACACCCGTCCGGCCTCCACCAGGGGGCGCATGTACCGGAAGAACAGGGTGAGGAGCAGGGTGCGGATGTGGGCGCCGTCGACGTCGGCGTCGGCCATGAAGATGATCTTCCCGTAGCGCGCCGCGGAGAGGTCGAAGCTGCGCCCGGACCCCGCACCGACCACCTGGATGATCGAGGCGCACTCGGCGTTGCGCAGGACGTCGGCCACGGAGGCCTTCTGGGTGTTGAGGATCTTCCCGCGGATCGGCAGGAGCGCCTGGAAGTCCGAGGAGCGCGCCAGCTTGGCGGTGCCCAGCGCGCTGTCGCCCTCGACGATGAAGAGCTCGGAGCGCTCGACGTCGGAGGAGCGGCAGTCGGCCAGCTTCGCGGGCAGCGAGGATGTCTCCAGGGCGTTCTTGCGCCGTTGGGTCTCCTTCTGCTGGCGGGCGGAGATGCGCGCCCGCGTCTCCGCGACCACCTTGTCCAGGAGCAGCGAGACCTGGCTGCGGGTGGCACGGGCGGTGGAGGTCAGGAAGGCGTTCATCTCCCGCTCGACCACCTTGGAGACCACCCCGCGCACCGCCGAGGTGCCCAGGACCTCCTTGGTCTGGCCCTCGAACTGCGGCTCGGGCACGCGCACGGTCAGCACGGCGGTCAGTCCCGCGGTGATGTCGTCCTTGTCCGGGCGCTCCTCCTTGGCCCCCACCTTCAGCCGGCGGGCGTTCACCTCGACGGCCTTGCGCACCGAGCGCACCAGGGCGGCGTCGAAGCCGGCCTGGTGGGTGCCGCCCTTCGGCGTGGAGATGATGTTGACGAAGGAGCGGACCTCGGTGTCGTAGCCGGTGCCCCAGCGCAGCGCCACGTCGACGACGCACTCCCGCTCCACCGCGCGGCTGACCATGTGGCCCACCTCGTCGAGCACGGGGACGGTCTCGGTGAAGGTCCCGGTGCCGTTCAGGCGCCACGTCTCGGTGAGCGCCGGGTCGGTGGCGAGGTGGTCGGCGAACTCGGTGATGCCGCCGTCGTGACGGAACACCTCCTCGTGGGGCCCTTCCTCGCCCGGCGTCCCCGGCGCCCGGCGCAGGTCCCGCACCGCGAGGGTGAGGCCCGGCACGAGGAACGAGGTCTGCCGGGCCCGGGTGACCAGCTCGTCGTAGCTGAAGCTGGCGTCCTTGAGGAAGACCAGCGGGTCCGACCAGTAGCGCACCCGGGTCCCGGTGGTCCCCCGCTTGACCTTCCCGCCGTCGCCCAGGGACGAGGCGTCGGTGAAAGCGCTGAAGGGCGAGGTGGCGCTCGGCTCCCCGGCGTCGTCGAAGGTGCCGGGCTCCCCGCGGCGGAAGCTCATCGTGTGCAGCCGCGACCCGCGCGAGACCGCGACGTCGAGGCGGGCGGACAGGGCGTTGACCACGGAGGCGCCCACGCCGTGCAGACCTCCGGAAGCCGCATAGGACCCGCCGCCGAACTTCCCCCCGGCGTGCAGCTTGGTGAAGACGACCTCGACGCCGCTGAGACCCGTGCGGGGCTCCACGTCGATGGGAACCCCCCGACCGTCGTCGGCCACCTCCACGGAGCCGTCGGCGTGGAGCACCACGTCGATGCGCGTCGCGTGCCCGCCGAGCGCCTCGTCGACGCTGTTGTCGACGATCTCCCACAGGCAGTGCATGAGGCCGCGGCTGTCGGTGGAGCCCACGTACATCCCCGGGCGCTTGCGCACCGCCTCCAGGCCCTCGAGCACCGAGAGGTGGCGGGCGGTGTAGCCCTCTGCCGCGCGCTCGCCCGCGGGCCGCCGGCGCACCGGGGCGGCGGCGTCGCTGGTGGGCGGCTCGGAGGTCTTCGGCACCCGCTCACAGTAGACGCGAGGACCGACACCGGTCGTGAAGCGCCCGCCACGGGCCAGCAGCCCCCGGGAGGGTGCGCCCGGCAGGGTTACGCGCAGGGCGAACCGCCTTCTCCCGCTCCCCCGGGAAGGCGGTGAGGTGGTTGACTGTTGGAGTCAGTGAGCGCCACCTGGCACTCCTCGATCCCCGGCTCCACGGCCGGTGGGCCCCCGGTACCCCCTCGGGCCCGACAGACGCACTCCGGAAGGGGCGACGTGACCGCCGTACTCGACACTCCCGCACTGACTGCCGCCGATCGGTGCGACCGCTGCGGTGCCCAGGCATACGTCCGCGCCGTGCTCCCTGGTGGTGGCGACCTGCTCTTCTGCGCCCACCACGGGCGCGAGCACGCGGTCAAGCTCCGCGAGGTCGCCGTCGACATCAAGGATGAGTCCGCTCGTCTGAGCGGCGTGACCCAGACGCCCGAGCGCTGACCAGAGCACCAGCACCACCTGGACGACAGCAGCACCTGCACCGAGACGGGGCGCCGGCCGCGAGCGAAGAGCTCGCGACCGGCGCCCTGTTCGTCGTCAGCGGCGGCTCAGCGCCGAGAACCGCTCGACCGCGCGCAGCGGGCCGGCCACGACCACGGAGTCCTCACGGGTCAGGACGGTGTCCCCGCTGGGGTGGTGCCAGTCCCCCGCGGAGGCCTTCACCGCCACCACCGAGACGTCGTAGCGCGAGCGCAGGTCAACCTCCCGCAGCGCGCGGTCCGCGAGGTCCGCCGGCACCGAGGTGGTGACCAGGGCGAACCCCCGGTCGATCTCGAAGAAGTCCTGCATCTCCCCCGTCACGCGGTGCGCCACCCGCCGGCCCATGTCGTGCTCGGGGAAGACGACGTGCGGCACGCCGAGCCGGGAGAGGATGCGGCCGTGGGCGTCCGAGATCGCCTTCGCCCAGATCCGCTCGATGCCGAAGCCCAGCAGGTTCGACGCCGTGAGGATCGAGGACTCGATGTGGCTGCCGATGCCCACCACCGCGGTGTCGAACTCGTCGATGGCGAGCTGGCGCAGGGCCTGCTCGCTGGTGGTGTCCACCCGCGCGACCTGGGTGAGCTGGCCGTGCAGCGACTGGACCACGTTCTCGTCGCTGTCGACGCCCAGGACCTGGCGGCCGTCCTCCATGAGCTGCAGCGCCAGCGCCCGGCCGAAGCGGCCGAGCCCGAGCACGACGACCGAGTCGGCCTCGTCCCCGATGCCCGCGGGCGATGACGCGAACGGGTTCCTCACCGCGTCTCCTTCCAGGTGGTCGTGGCGCTGCGCCGAACGGTGCAGCGCGCCCTCTGATGCTCCCTCATCGCGGTGCCCCTCGTGGTGTGGCACGACCGCTCACCCGATGATGGGGCGCTCCGACGGCAGACCGTAGAGGCGCCTGCTCTTGCGGCGCCGCAGGGACAGGGCCGTGGCCACGGTGATGGGTCCGAGCCGCCCGGTCAGCATGACCAGGCACAGGACCAGCTGGCCCGCGACGGGGAGCTCGGCGCTGAGGTTCGTGGACAGGCCCGTCGTGGAGAAGGCCGAGACCACCTCGAAGAGCGTGCGGTCCAGCGAGGCGCCCCCGATGACGGTCAGCACCAGGGTGGCGAGGACCACCATGCCGGTGGCGAGCAGGCCGATGGAGACCGACAGGGTCACCACGGACATCGGGATGCGGCGGCGGAAGGCGGTGACGACCTCCTCACCCCTGGCCTCGGCGACGATGACGAAGAACAGCACCGCCGCCGTCGTCAGCTTGATGCCACCGGCGGTCCCTCCCGGACCGGAGCCGAAGAACATCAGCACGTCCAGGACGAGCAGCGAGGAGCCCCTCAGCTGGGTGACGTCGACCGTGCTGAGGCCGGAGGAGCGCGAGGCCATCGTCTCGAAGACGCTGCTGCCGAGCTTCTCCCCGAAGGACAGCGGCCCGAGGGTCCCGGGGTTGGACCACTCGAGGGAGAGGAGCGCCGCGAACGCCAGCGGCAGGATCACCACGGTGGAGCCGACCACCAGGGCGGTGTTCAGGCTCCAGTGGCGTGCCTTGCGGCGACGGGTTGCGCGCAGGTTGCGGGCGATCTCGAAGAGCACCGGGAAGCCGAACCCTCCGAGGACGACGGCCGCGATGAGCGGCGCGATGATCCACGGGTCGCCGCGGAAGCGGACCAGCGAGTCGCTGTAGAGCGCGAAGCCGGCGCAGTTGAAGGCCGACACCGAGTGGAAGATCCCCTGCCAGGCCGCCTGGAGCGGCGACGCCCCGTAGCCCAGGGCCAGGCGCAGCCCCACCACCAGCGCGACGACCGCCTCGATGCTCAGCGACGTCTTCACCACGCTCCCGAGGACGCTGCGCACGTCGCCGGGGCCGATGTTGCGGGTCTCGGCGATCGCCCCGATGGCCGACACGAGCCCGAAGCGCCGGAACGTCAGCAGGCCCAGCAGCGACGCCGACGTCATGATCCCCAGCCCGCCGACCTGGACCAGCACGAGGATGACGGCCTGGCCCAGCGTCGTCCAGTGGGTGGCGGTGTCGACGACGGTCAGACCCGTGACGGTGACCGCCGAGACAGCCGTGAAGAAGGCGTCGATCAGGTCCGGGGTCCCCGGCGCCGCGGACGCCGGCGGCACCATGAGCGACGCCGTCCCGACCACGACGAGGAACACGAAGGCCGCCACGACGAACTGGGCGGGGGTCGAGGGCCGCAGGAACGCAGCGAGGCGGCGACGGGACGCCGACAGGGCCTGACGGGCACGGCCTCGATCGTCCGGGCCGGCGGTGGCAGGCACGCCGGTGCGAAACACCGGGTGAGGCTACGCGCTCGTCACCCCGCCCCGTACCACCCGCCTAGGCTCGGCGACCGTGGCTGACCAGGTGGACGTGCTCGTGACGGTGCTCTGCGGCCTGGTGGTGCTGCTGGGGGTGATCGGGTCCGCGGTGCAGGTGCTCCCCGGTCCCGTGCTCGTCGCGGTGGCCATGCTGGTGTGGGCCCTGGTGCAGCAGACGTGGCTGGGATGGACCGCGTTCGCGGTGGCAGCGGTGGTGCTGGCGGGCGGGCAGGTCCTCGAGCTCGTGCTGGCCGGGCGCACCCTGGTGCGGGCGAAGATCCCCCGGTCCACGATCCTGCTCGCGGCGGCGGCGGGCGTGGTCGGCTTCTTCGTCGTGCCCGTCGTGGGGCTGCCGCTGTTCTTCATCGGCGCCCTGTTCCTCGTCGAGCTGGCGCGCCTGCGGACCGTCGCCGCTGCGTGGCCGTCCACGCTGACCGCGCTGAGGGCGGTGGGGATCGTGGTGCTGGTCGAGCTCGCGTCCTCGCTGGTCGCCGCGAGCGCCTGGGGCCTCGCGGTCGCGGGGGCCCCCCCCAGGGGGGGGGGGGGGCCGCGCCCCCCCGCCCCCGGGCGGGGGGGGCGGCGGGGCGGGGGGGGCGCCGCCCCCCCCCCCCGGGCCACAGCGGGGGGGGCCCCCCATGCCGGGCCCCCCCGCGGCCCCCTAGGCGCGGGGGGGGC
>JBBSRD010000217.1:0-5401 GCA_038243415.1 Actinomycetales bacterium
CGACGCGGCGGGGGAGCTGAGCCGGTTCTTGCTGTTCTCCGCCCGCACCTCCGCCTTGGTGAGCTTTCCCGACTTCGTCTTCGTCGGCACGCCTGCGGCGGGTGGGACGACCGAGGTGCTCATCTGATGTCCTCCGAGAGGCGCAGCTGGCGCACGTTGTACGCGATGATGGGAACGACCAGGAGGAACAGCACGACGGCCAGCGCCGAGCCGAGGCCGAAGTTGAACTGGCGGAACGACTGGTCGTAGAACTCCGAGGCGAGCACGGACGTGCCGAACTGGCCGCCGGTCATGGTGCGGACGATGTCGAAGACCTTGAGCGTGCCGATGGCGATGGTGGTGAGCACCACCACGAGGGCCGGGCGGATGCTCGGGATGGTGATGTACAAGAACATGCCGAACGCGCTGACCCCGTCGAGGCGGGCGGCCTCGATGACGTCGTCGGAGATGCCCTTGATGGCCGCGGAAAGCACCGTCATGGCGAAGCCAGCCTGGATCCAGATGAGCACGGCGATGAGGAAGAACGTGTTCCAGGGGCCGTTGAGCAGGAACTGCACCGGCTCACCACCGAGCCACACGATGATCTGGTTGGCGAGGCCGATCTGCTGGATCGACCCCTGGTCGGGGCGGAACTCGTAGACGAACTTCCAGATGATGGAGGCGCCGACCAGGGAGATGGACAGCGGCAGGAACACCAGCGTCTTGGCGATCACCTCGAAGCGGGTGCGGTCGACGAGGTAGGCGTAGACCACGCCGAACAGCGTCGAGACCAGTGGCACGAGGACCACCCACAGCACGGTGTTGCGCAGCACGAGGAGCAGCGAACCGTTCGTGAAGACCGTCACGTAGTTGTCCAGGCCCACGAAGCCGTCACCGGTGCGGTCCCGGAAGGACGTGACCAGGGTGTTGAGGGCCGGGTACACGAGCCCGATGCCGATGAGCAGGAGGCTGGGGCCGACGAACGCCGCGACCACCAGCCAGTTGGGGAGCTTCTGGATCTTCTCGACGCCGAAGAGGATCACCCCCATGACGATGACGAACAGGACGATGGCGAAGACCATCAGGAGCAGCTTCTGGGCCGGTGAGCCGGCCTCGAGGAACCAGTCCACGGACGGTCCCTCCTCTCCGTTGAGGGGTGAGGGGTGCGGACCCGCGGGGGCCGGTGACCGACGTCATGGTCACCGGCCCCCGTGGTTCAGAGCAGCGGGTGCGCTCGCGCGCTCACCGTCACTGGGGCCAGGCGGCCTCGATCTGGTCCGCGGTCTCCTGGTCGGTCGTCGACGGCTTGGCGATCCAGTCCGTCAGCGCCTTCCACTCCGCCGCCGACCCGACCTCGGCCGGCATGAGGTCCGAGGCGTCGAAACGGAAGGTCAGGTCCGGGTTCTGGAACTGCTTCGCCACGAGCTGGTCGACGGGGGACTTGAGGTTCGCCGGGTCGAGCTTCAGGTTCGAGCTGACCCATCCCGGCCCGGAGACCTTGCCCTTGACGTTGGCCCAGTCCGCCGACGAGAGGTACGTCTGCAGCGACGCGACCTCGGGGCGGTCGGAGAACGCGGCCACGAACTCGCCGGCACCCACGGCGGCGTCGCCCACGTCAGGGTTCATCGGGGGGAACGGGAACGCGAAGACGTCACCGTCCTCGGCGACCTTGGTGCCCTCCGGCCAGTTCGCCTGGTAGAAGGACGCCTGGCGGTGCAGCGTGCAGGTGCCGTCGAGGATGGGCAGGCCGGCGTCCGTGAACTCCGTGGTGGCGATCGACTGGACCTCGCCCAGACCACCGTTGACGTACTTGTCGTTCTTCAGCACCGAACCGACCTTCGCGAGGGACTCGACGATCTGGGGGTCGTTGAACGGGATCTCGTGGTTGATCCACTGGTCGTAGACCTCGGGACCCTTCTCGTGCAGGACCACGTCCTCCAGCCAGTCGGTCGCGGGCCAGCCGGTGGCGTCGCCGGAGCCGATGCCCGCGCACCACGGCTTGTCGCCGGTCTTCGCGATCTTGTCCGACAGCGCCATCATCTCGTCGAAGGTCTTGGGCACCTCGTAGCCCTTGTCCTTGAAGTCGGTGGGGGAGTACCACACGAAGGACTTGAGGTTGGCGCCCAGCGGAGCGGCGTAGAAGGTGTCGTCGACGGTGCCGTACTCCTTCCAGTCCTCGGACCAGTTCGCCTCGACGTTCTTCACGACCGGCTCGGGTGCAGGCACGACCGCGCCGGTGTCCTTGGCCAGGCGGGCGAGCAGGCCCGGCTGCGGCATGTAGGCGAGGTCCGGCGGGGAGCCGGAGTTGATGCGGACGCCCAGCTGGGCCTCGAACTCCTTCGACCCCTCGTACTTGGCGGTGGCGCCGGTGCACTTCTCCCACGGCTTGAATGCCTCGATGTGGGGCTTGTCCTCCGGGGCGACGATCGACGTGTACACGTTGACGGTCTTGCCCTTGATGTCGCCGAACTCCTTGTAGGGCGCGCAGTCAATCTTCTGCTCGGCGCCGGAGGCAGGCTCCTCCGCGGCGCTGCCGCCGCCGCTGCCCGAGGTGTCGGCGCAGGCACCGAGCATCAGGGCCACGCCGGCTCCGCTCGCAACGAGGACTGAAAGGCGCCGACGCTGGCGCGTTCTGGGGGATCGCATCGTGTCTCCTTGTCCGCGGGGCTGCTGTGCCACGTCGAGACGGACCATGCCACGCAGCGGTGAGAACGCCTACGGCGGAATCGTCGTCGTGACCTCATCGTGACCAGCTGGAGCGGACGAGGTCCTTGCGCCTTCGCTGAGGTAGCGGTAAGAGGGAGATCAGTGCTCACGCTGCGTCATGGATGACGTGTCCCTGAGCCATCATCGTGGAGAGCTCTTCGCCCGGCACCCAGTGCGCGGGCGCCGGTCCGCCCCGCAGCACCCGATCGATCCCTCGCGGAGCCGCGAGAGGCACGGGGGAGGCGACGAGGACGACGTTGCCGTAGCGGCGCCGGCGCAGGACGGCGGGCTCACCGACGAGCGCCACGTGGGCCGCGCCCCCGAAGACGTCGGCGGCGGTGGCCAGCTCGTCGCGCAGAGACGCTCCGGCGAGGGCCCCGGTGCGGTCGACGACGTTGGCGAGGTAGATCCCTCCGCGCCGCAGGACGCGTGCTGCGTCGAGGAGGAACTCCCTCGTGGCCAGGTGGCGGGGCGTGGTGTCCCCGGCGAAGGCGTCACGGACGATCGCGTCGGCGCTGGCGTCGTGGCGGGTGGCGAGGCGGGCGCGGGCGTCGCCCACCTGCAGGCGCAACGCGGGGGAGCGGGGCAGGTCGACGTGCTCGCGCACGTGCCGGGCGAGGGCGGCGTCGACCTCGACGACCACCTGGCGCGAGCCGGGGCGCGAGGCGTCGAGGTGGCGGGCCAGCGCGCAGGCGCCGCCGCCGAGGTGCAGGACGGCGAGGGGGCCACCGGCCGGGGCGACCAGCGGCGAGTCGAGGATCGCGGCGAGCTGCTGGAGGTACTCGAACTCGAGGTCGAGGAGGTTCCCGGCGGCGGCGGTGAAGAGCGGCGAGGAGGGGACACCGTTGACGTAGAGGGTCGCCCGGGTGGGGTCTGCGGGGTCGCCGATGATCTCGGCGATGCCGGTGGAGGTGTCGAAGGCCCCGGCGGGCGCAGGCGTGGGAGCCGGCCTCTGGGCGCTCGGCGTGCTCCGCCGCGAGGTCCGTGCCACGCCGGCCACGGTAGAGGGCGCGGGCGTCAGCGAGGGCTCGGCGACGATGGGGTGGTGAGCGAGAGCCCCCTGATGGACGAGGCGCTGAGCGTCTACCTCGGGCACCTGCGCGTCGAGCGGGGTCTGGCGGGTCCGACGCTGAGCGCCTACCAGCGGGACCTGCGCCGCTACCTCGCGCACCTGGGCGCCCGCGGTCACGAGCGGTTGGGCACGGTCGGCGAGGACGACGTGGGCGCCTTCACCGCGGCGCTGCGCTCCGGTGACGACGGGGGCTCGGTGCTCGGCGCCGCGTCGGCGGCCCGCTCGGTGGTGGCGGTCCGTGGCCTGCACCGGTTCGCGGCGCAGGAGGGCTGGTGCGAGCACGACGCGGCCGCCCGGGTGCGCCCGCCCGCGACCCGGCGCGCCCTGCCGAGGGCGCTCAGCCTGAGCCAGGTGGAGGCGCTGCTGGAGGCGTCCTCGAGCGGTGGGGCCGCGAGCGCCGAGGAGTCGGTGGCGGTGGCGGTGGGGCTGCGGGACCGCGCGCTGCTGGAGCTGCTGTACGGGACGGGGGCGCGGATCTCGGAGCTGGTGGGTCTCGACGTCGATGACGTGGCGGAGCTGGTGGGGGCGGGTGAGGGGTCCGGGAGCGAGGTGGCGCCGTTGCTGCTGCTGCACGGCAAGGGTGACAAGCAGCGGTTGGTGCCGGTGGGGCGGTACGCCGCGAGCGCGGTGGCTGCGTACCTGGTGGCGGGGCGCGGGGTGCTGGTGCGCGGTGGTGGCCGGTCGGGAGCGGGGCTGCTGCTGGGTCAGCGGGGCGCGCGGCTCTCGCGGCAGGGTGCGTGGGCGGTGGTCGCCGGCGCGGCGCGGCGTGCGGGATTGTCGTCGGCGGTGGGGCCGCACACCCTGCGCCACTCCTACGCGACCCACCTGGTGGAGCGGGGCGCGGACGTGCGCCTGGTGCAGGAGCTGCTGGGTCATGCGTCGGTGACGACCACGCAGATCTACACGGCGGTGACCGTGGACACGCTGCGTGAGGCTTTCGCCGGCGCTCACCCGCGTGCGCTGGGATGACCCTCTCGTCACGGTTTGGAGCGAGGGCGCTGGGGTAGCCTCGCCGGCATGTCGACGCAGGTCGCCCACGGGGCTGGTCACTCCGCTGGTCCCTCCTCCGGGCCAGGCTCCGACGACGGTGTCGCGATGGGTCCGACGGGGCGTCCGTCCCACGAGTTCCCCGTTCCCGGGCCGCTCAGCAGCCACGGTCCCGCGCGGGTGATCGCGATGTGCAACCAGAAGGGCGGGGTCGGGAAGACGACCACGACCATCAACCTGGGTGCGGCGCTGGCGGAGTACGGACGGCGGGTGCTGATGGTGGACTTCGACCCTCAGGGCGCGCTGTCGGTGGGTCTGGGCGTGAACCCCCACGGCCTGGAGCACAGCGTGTACTCGCTGCTGATGGACCGCCGGGTCGATGCGCGGGAGGTGGTGGCGCCCACCCGCTTCGAGAACATGGACGTGCTCCCGGCGAACATCGACCTGTCGGCCGCCGAGGTGCAGCTGGTCAACGAGGTGGCGCGCGAGCAGGCGCTGTCGCGGGCCCTGCGGCGGGTCTCCGACGACTACGACGTGGTGCTCGTGGACTGCCAGCCGAGCCTGGGCCTGCTGACGGTGAACGCCTTGACCGCGGCCCACGGGGTGATCATCCCGCTGGAGTGCGAGTTCTTCGCCCTGCGCGGGGTCGCGCTGCTC
>JBBSRD010000218.1:0-5388 GCA_038243415.1 Actinomycetales bacterium
CGCCTGCCGGACCCGCTGCCGGTGACCGGCGCCGCGGTGGTCCAGGTGGTCGACGCCGACGGCCGCGTGCTGGCGTCCTCGGCCGCCGGCGACCGGCTCGCGCCCCTGGTCCCCCCCGACGACGTGGCCACGGTCCGCGCCGGCGGACCGGTGGACGTGGGCGGCTACCGCCTCGGCGGCCCGTCGCGGCTGCGGGTCGGCGGGACCCCGATCGGGGTGGGCGCCGGAGAGGCCAGCGGCGGGACCGTCCTGGTGGCGACCTCCCTGGCGGACGTCGACCGCTCGGGCGCGGTGCTGCGGCGCGTGGCGCTGGTCGGCGTGCCGCTGTCGATCGCGGCCGTCGCGGCGCTGGCGTGGCTCACCGCCGGCTCGGCGCTCGCCCCCGTCGAGGCGCTGCGCGCGAGCGCGGCCTCGCTGGTGGCCCGCCTCGCCGCCCCCGCGGGAGCCTCCGCGGCGTCGCCGCCGGAGCGCGGTCCCCTGCCGGTGCCGACGTCGGGGGACGAGGTGGCGCGCCTCGCCGTCACCCTCAACGACGCGCTGGCCCGGGTGGGCGCGGCCGGCGAGCGCCAGCGGGCCTTCGTGTCCGACGCCGCCCACGAGCTGCGCAGCCCCCTGGGGAGCGTGCGCACCCAGCTCGAGGTGGCCCTCGCCCACCCTGGCGTCTCGCCGTGGCCCGAGGTCGCAGCAGGCTGCCTGGCCGACGTGGAGCGCACCGCGGCGCTCGTCGAGGACCTCCTCGTCCTCGCCCGCCTCGACGAGGCCCCGGCGGACGGCGACCCTGCGCGCTCCCCGGTCGACCTCCTCCCCCTGGTCCGCGAGGTGGTCGACGGCTCCCCGTGGCGGGTGCCGGTCGCCGTGGAGGGCCCCGGCGCCCAGGCCGTCGCCGAGGCGGGGGCGGTGCGCCGGGCGGTCCGCAACCTCGTGGCGAACGCTGCACGGCACGCCGCGACGCGGGTGGTGGTGCGCGTGGGACCGGGCGGCGGTCAGGAGCGCGCGGTGGTCGACGTGGTCGACGACGGGCCGGGCATCCCCGAGGGGGAGCGCGCGCGGGTCTTCGAGCGGTTCACCCGGCTGGACGACGCCCGGGACCGCGACGCCGGCGGGACGGGCCTGGGCCTGTCGATCGTGCGGGCCGCGATCGAGCGGCAGGCGGGGACGGTCGCCGCCCTCGGGGCGCCGGGGGGCGGCGCGCTGCTGCGCGTGGAGCTGCCGGCGGGCCAGCACGACGCAGACGGAACGGCCGACGCGACCGGCGGAGCAGACCCGTCGGGCGCGTCGAGACCCTGAGCGTCAGCGCGGCTGCAGCACCGCCCAGCCGTGCGCCGGGAGCTCCAGCTCCCCGCCGCGCTCCGTGGCCGACCCGGCGACCACCGCGCCGGACGCCGGCACCGTGGCGGGGTCGCTCGAGATGTTGAGGGCGACGACCAGCGCCTGCCCGTCGGCCTCGACGCGGTAGACGAGCTGCTCGTCGGCCCGGTGCAGGGTCGTCGTCCGGGCGCGGTGCAGCCACCGGTGGCGCCGGCGCAGCCCGATGAGCTCGCGGTGCAGCTCGAACGCCGCCCCGCCGGGCGCGTCGAGCGGGTCGGGCGGGAACTCCGGGCGGATCGCGTCGTCGCCCCCGGCCCGCTGCTCCTTGACGCCGTGGAGGCCCAGCTCGTCGCCGGACCACACGCAGGGGGTGCCGCCGACGGTCGCCCAGACGACCAGGGCGTGCGCGAGCAGCGCGTCGTCGCCCACCTGGTCGATGATCCGCGTGACGTCGTGGTTGCCGACGAACGTCCACGGCACGAAGCTCTCCAGGAAGCCGTCGTGGCGCTCCAGGGCGTGCGCGGTCTCGTAGAGGTTGTGGTCGCAGATCCCGTGCCAGACGCCCTGCCACAGCTCGTACTGCGTGACGGAGTCCATGCCGGAGGCCGCGACGATCCCCGCGTAGTCCCCGTGGATGACCTCACCGACCACGTAGGCGTGCGGGAACCGCTCCCGCACGACGGGCAGGACGCTCGCCCAGAGCTCCGGGGGCACCGCGTAGGCGGCGTCCAGGCGCCAGCCGTCCGCGCCGCGCTCCAGCCAGTGGCACATCACCTCGATGACGTGCTCGGCGACCGCGGGCGCGGTGTGGTCCAGCTCGACGAGGGCGGCGTGGCCCTCGAAGACGTCGGGGGAGAGGGCCTCACCGTCACCGTGCAGGCGGAACCAGGAGGCGGTCGGCGCGGACCGGCCGTCGCGCTCCACGGCGGCGAAGGCGGGGTGGGCGCGGCCGACGTGGTTGAAGACGCCGTCCAGCAGCACCGTCATGCCCTTGGCGTGGGCGGCCTCGACGAGGGCCGTGAAGTCGTCCTCGTCGCCGAGGCGCGGATCGATCCTCAGGTGGTCGACGGTGTCGTAGCCGTGCGTCTGCGAGGCGAAGACCGGCCCGAGCGCCAGGCCGTTGCAGCCGAGCGCGACCGCGTGGTCCAGCCAGGCGACGATCCGCGGCAGCCGGTGGACCACCGCGGGGTGCTCGCCCTCCAGGGCATCAGGCTCGGCGCCCACGAAGGCCAGGGGGTGAACCTGCCAGAAGATCGCGTCCTGCACCCAGTCGCGCGCCTGGTCGTGGGGGGAGCCCGCCGCTGCGTCCATCCGCCCATCCTGGCGGAAGGCGCGGCGGTCCCGCCTCGTGCCTGGCTCAGGCCCGCCGGTCGAACGCCTGGGCCATCTCCGTCTGCTCCTCCAGGACGGCGCTGATGCGCGCCTGCACGGCGTCCATCTCCCCGACGATGTTCGAGGTGGCGTGGATGCCGTCGGTGACCGCCTTCGAGGACGCCTGGATACCGGCGATCTGCTCGGCCACGCGCGTCGTGGCCGAGGCGGTCGCCCGGGCCAGGTCCTTGACCTCACCGGCCACCACCGCGAAGCCCAGACCCACCTCGCCGGCGCGCGCCGCCTCGATCGTCGCGTTGAGGGACAGGAGGTTCGTCTGCTGGGCGATCCCGGAGATGATCGCGATGACGTCGCTGATCGCGGAGGACTCCGAGGACAGCGCCTCGACCTCGGCCTTCATCGCCGAGGCCTGCGTCACCGCGCCCTCGGCGACGCGCGTGGCGTCCTGCGTGGACTCCCGCAGGCGGGTGACGGTGTCGAGGAGCTCGCGCGCCGACGTCACGTCGACCGCGGTCCGCCTCAGCACGTCGAGGCGCTGGCTCACGAGCAGCTGGACGTTGCGCAGCGCCGAGCGCCGGGACTCCGAGAGCTTCACGGGCGTCTCCGTGGTGAACTCCAGGACCCCCCGCACCCCGCCCGAGCCCATCAGCGGGAACGCCAGGCCGCCGCAGCCGTCGGAGGCCAGGCCGGTCACGAGGTCGCGCTCGCGCCAGGCACGGCGCACCAGCGCGTCCCCGCCGGAGCCCGGCTGGGTCCCGGCGGCCCTCGTGCCGCTCGAGCGCGACTGGGTGGCCAGGCGCAGCTCACTGAGCGGGTCAGGGCCGTCCCCGCCGCGCCAGCAGCCCGCCCAGGTCCAGCCGAAGCTGTTCTGCACCGTGGACAGGGCGACGTCGAGGGCGGCGGTCTCGTCACGGGCCTCGGCGAGGCGGGCGACGATGGCGCTGATCGCGTCGCGGTCGTCGACGGACTCGCGCACCGCAGCGCTGGCCCGCGCGTTCGCGACGGCGTCCGCGCACGCGTTGGCGGCGATGCGCAGGATCGTCGACCACTTGGCGGCCCGCGGACCGAAGAAGGGGAGCGGCGCGGCGGAGTAGCACTCGTACACCGCCACCACGCGCGTGTCGTCGCTCACCGGGACCAGCGCGCCCTCGGTGGCGCCGGCGCGCGCCGCCGCGTCCCACCGGGGAGCCGTCCCGCGGGGGGTCTCGGCGTCCAGGCGCAGCGGGGTCCGCTGCTCGACGGTGCGGCGCCACAGCGCCGGGAGCTCGCGGCCGGCAGACGCCAGGGCGGGTGACGTCGGGCCGCTGCGGCCGTCCGTCTCGGAGACCAGGTGCGGCTGGCCGTCCTCGTCGAGGAGCCAGACACCCACGTAGGAGAGCCAGAGGGGCTCGACGATGGTCGCGGCCACCTTGCGGTGGGCGTCGACCGCGTCGACCACGCCCTCGTGCAGCACGCCGAGGAGCTGCTCGAGGGTCTCCACGTCGCGCGGCGGCGGGCCGCTCTGGGCGGGCGTCGATCGGGACCGGCGGGTGAACAGTGGCACTGGGGCGTCCCTGGGTCTTCGGCGGTGACCGGCTGACGCCGGAGGTTGCGTGGTGCATCGGCGTCCGCCGCCGGCCCCTTGAGCGTCAGTCGCGGACCTCGTAGGACGTGATGGCGGCCACCTTCTCCGCGGACGGCGACGACGGGTCGAAGACGTGGTCCAGCCACTCCCTCGCCAGCTTCCTGGCCAGCTCGACGCCGACCACGCGCTCGCCCATGCACAGGACCTGCGCGTCGTTGGAGAGGACCGAGCGCTCCACCGAGTAGCTGTCGTGCGCGGTGACGGCGCGGATGCCGGGCACCTTGTTGGCGCTGATGGCCACCCCGAGCCCGGTGCCGCACACCAGCAGGCCGCGGTCGGCGTCGCCGGCGACGATCCGGCGCCCGGCCTCGACCGCCACGTGCGGGTAGGCGGTGCCCTCATCACCTCTCACGCCCACGTCGATCACCTCGGCGACGCGCGGGTCGGCCTCCAGGTCCTTCTTCAGGGCGTCCTTCAGACGCAGTCCGGCGTCGTCGCTGCCCACGACGATGCGCAGGCCTGGGCGGTCGGTCAGGTCGGTCAGATCAGTCATGGCGTTCTCCAGGTGCTCGGTGATGGATGGTCGCGACGCAGGGCCGCACGGGTGGAGCGGCTCAGCGGGCCAGCACCCCGGCGACGGCGGTGACGCACATCCCCATGGAGGTGGCGCCGGCGTCGGGGGTGCCCACGCTGCGCTCCGCCAGGGGGCGGGCGCGACCGATCTTGGGGACCATGGCCGCGGTGGCCTCCCCCGCCTCGACAGCGACCTCGGCAGCAGCGGCCCAGGCGGTGGCGAGGTCCTCCCCGGCCTCGAGCCGCTCGTTCAGGCTCTCGGCGAACGGTCCCAGGGAGTCCAGCATCGTCTTGTCGCCCCGGTGGGCGCCACCCAGGGAGACCAGCGCGTCGTACCCGGCGGTGATGCCCGTGCCGACCTGGGCCCGCGCCGGTGCGGAGCCTGCCTCGAACGCCCCGGCGACGCCGGTCAGCAGCGCGCCCCACAGCACCCCCGACGTGCCACCGGCCCGCGCGGCCCAGGCGTCGGCCGCAGCGAGGAGCACGCCGGCGGGGGCCACGCCCTCGTCAGCGGCGGAGCGAGCGGCCCCCACCGCGGCCGAGGAACCCTTGACCATCCCGCGCCCATGGTCCCCGTCGCCGGCGACGGCGTCGATGCGCCCCCGCTCCTC
>JBBSRD010000219.1:0-5365 GCA_038243415.1 Actinomycetales bacterium
ATGAAGCCGCTGAACCCCGGCAGCCCGAGCGAGGCGAAGGCCGCCACCCCGAACAGCGCGGCGAACCGCGGCGCCGGCCCGGCGAGGCCGCCGTAGCCGCGCAGCTCATAGTTCTCGCGGCGCTCCCACAGCACCCCGGCGAGCAGGAACAGCGCTGCGGTGATGAGCCCGTGGCTGACCATCTGCGTGACCGCGCCCGTGACGGCAAGCTCTCGGGCGGCGGTGTCGGTCAGCGTCCCGTCCGCGCCCAGCACCCCGGCCGCCCCGACCGCCAGCACCACGTAGCCCATGTGGTTGATCGAGGTGTAGGCGATCATCCGTTTGACGTCGGTCTGGGCGAGCGCGACGAGCGCTCCGTAGATCACCGAGACGCCACCGATCGCCAGCACCACCCACGCCAGGCCGGTCCACGCCTGTGGGAGCAGCGGCATGGCGATGCGGACCAGGCCGTAGGTCCCGAGCTTGAGCATCACGCCGGCGAGGACCGCCGAGCCGGTGGCCGAGGCGTTCCTGTGGGCCGGCGGCAGCCAGGTGTGGAAGGGCACCGTCGGGGTCTTGACGAGGAGCCCCACGAGGACGGCCACCAGCACG
Source organism: Actinomycetales bacterium (assembly GCA_038243415.1). GTDB lineage: Bacteria > Actinomycetota > Actinomycetes > Actinomycetales > Quadrisphaeraceae > CADCUY01. The sequence goes on from JBBSRD010000219.1 coordinate 592, forward strand.
AGGGTGCCCACGGCGCCCTGGCCAGCCAGGGGGGTGGCTGCTGCCAGCTCGGGGATGTCGAAGGTGTGGGGCTCGGCGTAGACGTAGAGCCCGATGAAGCCCAGCAGCAGCGCGAGGGAGCCGAGGAAGGTGTAGAGGAAGAACTTCAGCGCGGCACGGGCCTTCTCCCCGTGGCCCCACCCGGCGATGGCGAAGTACATGCCGACGATGGACAGGTCGAAGAAGACGAAGAACACCAGCAGGTCCTGCGCGACGAAGACCCCCAGGCAGGTGGTCTGCAGGAAGAGCATGAGCGCCGCCTGGGCCCGCGGCTTCCTGGCCAGCGCCAGGTCGTAGACGGCACAGGCGGTGAAGAGCACGGCCGTCAGGGCGACGAGCGGCAGCGAGAGCCCGTCGACGCCGACGTGGTAGCTGCTGCCGATCCCGGGGATCCACGGCACCTGCTCCTCGTAGGCCAGCGCGCCGGCCGCGGGGCTCTGGTAGGCGAGCGACGCGGCGACCACGAGCACGAGGTCCGCGGCGGTGACGCCCACCCAGGTCCACCGCGCCGCGGCGGGCGGGATGCGGGGCACCGCCGCGAACACCATCGCTGCGGCGAGAGGGAGGAAGACGATGACGGAGAGCACGTTCACCTGGTCCCGGGAGAGAGGGCGGAGATCACGAGGGGGACGACGAGCAGGGCGACGGCGACCGCGAGGACCACGACGGCCTGCAGGTAGTACTGGTGGAGCAGGCCGGTCTGGGGCCGGCGGGCCAGGGCGCCGAGGCGCCGGGCACCGCGCGCGATGGCGCTCACGGCGCCGTCGACGACCCGGTCGTCCACGGACGCCGAGGTACGAGCGGTGGACAGCGTCGCCGTCACCGCGCCGCGGACCGCGCCGTCGACGACGCGGTCGTCGGTGACTGCCAGAGCCCGGGCCGCGGTGAGGGTGGCTGCCGCGACGCCGTCGACGCTGCGGTCGAGCACACGGTCGTCGAAGCGGGCGAGCGCCGCAGCCAGGGCGAGCGTCGGGCGGACGAGCCCGGCGTGGACGGCGCGCTCGAGGCCCAGCCAGCCCGCCAGCGCTCGGCCGACAGGGCTGGCCGCCCATCGCGGTTCGGCCGCGACCGCGCGCCACGCGACGGCCAGCACCACGACGGCGATCCCCGCGGAGAGCGCCAGGCCCCCGACTCCGGCAGTCGGCGAGGCCGTGTCGCCCACCGCGACGCGCAGCCAGCCGCCGACCGGCGGCAGCGCGAGCACGCCGAGGACGGCGGCGGCGAGAGCGAGGACCATCAGCGGCGCCTGCTGGGCGGCGGTGACGCGGCGGACGCCCTGCTGCTCCGTCTCGAAGCCCCGCTCCGCACCGTCGGGGGCCCGGCGCCACACCAGGACGAGGACCTTGCCGGCGTACCCGGCCGAGAGCGCCGCACCGAGCAGGCCCACGGCGTACAGCGCCGGTGAGGCCTCGAGGGCGGCGGCGAGGATCTCGTCCTTCGTCGCCCACAGCGAGAGCGGCGCCGCGCCCGCGAGCGCCAGAGCGCCGATCGCCGCGACCGCCCCGACGATCGGGTACCGCCGCGCGGCTCCGACGAGCGCGGGGAGCTGCTTGGTGCCGAGCGCGCTGAGCCACGCCCCCGCGGCGAGGAAGAGCAGCGCCTTGGTGGCCGCGTGCGCCACGAGGTGCGCGGTGCCGCCCGCGACCGCGCCCAGGCCGGCAGCGAGCACCACGAACCCGAGCTGCGCGGCGGTGGAGGCCGCGAGCAGCTGCTTGAGGTCGCGCTGGGCGAGGGCCACCGCCCCGAGCACCACCGCGGTCAGCGCGCCGATCCACGCGGTGGTCGGCCCCGCCCATCCCGTCGCGGCGAGCAGCGGTGAGGTCCGCAGCAGCAGGTACCCCCCCATGGCGACCATCGCCGCGGAGTGCAGCAGGGCGCTGACGGGGCTGGGGCCGACCATCGCGCGGGAGAGCCAGAAGGAGAAGGGCAGCTGGGCCGCCTTGCCGAGCGCCGCGACCAGCACGCCGGCGGCGATGACGTGGCGCCACCCACTGCTGGCGTCGGGCAGCGCCGCGAGGGAGAGGCTGCCGGTGGCGGCCAGCCCTCCTGCGAGCCCAGCAGAGACGGCGAGGTACAGCCCGAGGTCGCCGGCGCGGGTGACGAGGAACGCGGTCGCCCCGCTGGACACCCGTCGCTCCTCGCGCCAGGAGAACCCGATGAGCGCGTAGGAGGTGGCGCCCATGAGCTCCCACGCCAGCAGCAGGGTGGGCAGCGTCGTGGCGGTGGCGGTCACCATGACGGCGGCCACGAAGACCAGCATCAGCCCGGCGAAGCGGGGGCGGCCGACGCGCAGGTCGGGGCCGGGATCGGCTGCGGCGAAGACCAGGACAAGCAGCGCGACGGCAGCGACCGTCACGACCACCACGGCGCTGAGCCCGTCGACGGCCAGGGCCAGCGGCGCGACGGCGAGGAAGGGCACCTCCACGGCGGGGCGGACCGAAGCGACGACGCCGGAGAGGACGAGCACCACCGCGGCGGTCACGAGCGCGAACGGCATCGCGGCCCGCGCGGCCCGGCGCGTCGTCCCGGCGGCCCCGGCTGCGCCGACGCAGCACAGCCCTGCCCCCACCACGGCCGGGAGCCCGACCAGCCACCACAGGCTCATCCGGAGAGGTCCGTGGTCATGTCGGTCATGTCCGCGCCCCGCGTGCGGTGCAGCGCGGTGGCCACCGCGAAGCCCATGGCCATCTCGACGGTCATGGCGGCGATGACGACGAGGAGCAGCACCTGGCCGGTGGGGTCGGGCGCGAGGAACCACCAGAACGCGGCCGCGGCGAGGATGACGGCGTTGAGCATGAGCTCCAGGCCCATCATCACCATGACCACCACCTGCTGGCTGATGGCGCCGTAGAGCCCCACGGCGAAGAGGGCGGCGGCCACGACGAGCACGAGCTGGAGGCTCACCGGCCCGCTCCCCCGGGCTGCGGGTCCTTCGCGGGGCGGGCACGCAGGTCGTCGCCGAACCGGTCGTAGCGGGTGCGCGGGGCCGCGAGGACGATCCCGGCGACGATGGTGGCGACCATCACCGGGCTGACGGTCATCATCACGAGCATCTTCGAGCCCATGAGCGCGGTGCCCAGCGCGTGCGTGACGTCGGCGTCGGGGGCGCCGCGCCGCGCCGGCCACGGGACGAGCAGCGCGCCGCCGGCGAGCACCACGAAGGTGGCGATCGCCGCGGCGAGGGAAGAGCGCTTGCTGTGGACCATGGACATCGGCATCAGCGCCGGGTTCATGCCCATGAACATGATCATGTAGAGCGCCATGACGGCCATCTCCATGACCATCATCAGCACCGTGATCAGCCCGATGTAGTCGAGGTCGAAGAACAGCAGCATCATCCCGACGGCGACGAAGGACAGCGCCAGGGCGTACGTGGCCCGCGCCATGGAGTTGACGACGAACACCGCCGCGCCCGCGACGACGGCGAGCGCCCCGAGCGCCCAGAAGGCGGCGGTGAGCAGGAGCATCACGGCCCCCTCACCACGACGACGACGGCGACGACCAGCAGCTGCGCCAGCGCCGCGGGGAGCAGCACCAACCAGCCGACCTCGAGGAGCGTGTCGGGGCGCAGCAGAGGCACCCGGCGCCGCAGCCAGACGAGCACCGCGAGCAGGACGGCCGCCTTCAGGATCACCCACACCGCTCCGAGCGCGTCGTCGCCGGACGTGCCGGGGCCCGCTCCCCCGCCGAGGAAGAGCGGCACGGCGAACAGCGCGCCGGCCGCGAGCAGCGCCCACCGTCCGGCGCCGACCAGCAGGCGGTCCACCCCGGAGAGCTCGGCGAGGATCCCACCGCCGACGTCGGCGCCCGCCGCGGCCGCGAACGGGCCCTGGACGGAGAAGGCCGCGACCCCGACGAGGTAGACGGCGAAGGCGACCGGCATCCACACGGCGAACCACAGCCCGCTCTGGGCGGCGGCGACGTCACCGACCCGCAGGCTCGCGGCGGCGACCGCGGGCGCGGTGAGGGCGAACATCAGGGGCAGCTCGTAGGCGAGGGCCTGCGCGAGCCACCGGTAGCCCCCCACCAGGGAGAACGCGCTGTTCGGACCCCACCCGGCGAGCCAGACCAGCGCCCAGACCATGACGTCCATGGCGTTGAACCACACGACGCCGATGCCCTGGTCGCTCAGCGTCCAGGGGCCGAACGGCACCACGGCGATCATCAGGGCCGCGACCACGAGGAGCCCGCCGGTCCCGAGACGCCACAGCGGGGCGTCGGCGCTCAACGTGGTGCGGCGGCGCTGGCGCAGGAGGCGGGCGCCCTGGGTGAGCGGGCCGCCGGCGCCGGCAGCCACCGGCGTCCCGGCGGTGCGGGCGACGAGCGCGCCGTCCAGGCTCGCAGCGGCGAGCGCCAGCGCGCCGAGGACGGCGAGCACCACGGGGGCCCACACCGCCGGGACCTGGGTCGCGGGGACCACGGTCAGTGCGCTCACGCGGGGCTCGGCTGCTGCGACGCGTCGCCCGGCACATGGCCCGCCGAGCGGGGACCTGGCGTCGCCTCGTCCGGCGTGCCGGCCGCACGAGGTCCCCGCTCGGCCAGGGCGTCGGTCGCGGGGTCGAGCGGGAGGCTCGCGACGACGAGGCGCAGCGCGGCCAGCTCGGACCCGGTCACCAGGCCGGGCAGCGCGGCGCGCGCCGAGGCGGCGGTGCGCTCAGCGGTGGTAGCCGGCTCTGCGGCATCGCTCTCGCCGGTCAGCGTCCCGGCCAGGGCACCGACCGCCTCGTCGAGCATC
>JBBSRD010000220.1:0-5360 GCA_038243415.1 Actinomycetales bacterium
CGCGGCCGGGGCGGGCCTGACGCGGCGGCCTTGCGCGGCGCTCGCCGCACACCCACCGTAGCCCCAGTCGTGGTGCCCAAGCCTGCCGACGGGGCGGAGGCGCCGCACGGCGGCCGTCGAGGGTCAGGCTGACGACGCCGCGACGTCGCGGTGGCGCCACGGGGCCGGGCTGCGGGGCCCCCTGGTGCACGGCCCCGACGCCTGGCGGGCAGCGGTCCGATGATCCCCGCCGAGACCCTCGTCCACGCCGTTCCTGACCGGCACGCGGATCCCGCTTCCGACCGCCGCCGCGCCACCCCACCCGACGCTCTCCGCCCCCCGACCCTGCGTCCCCTCACCCTCAGCCCCCTCACCGCATCTCGCGCGCGAAACGCTGTCAACGCGGCTCTTCCACCAGCATCTCGCGCGCGAGATGCTGGTGGAAGGAGAGGTAGGTGGCTCCTCGTGGTTCTCGGGGCTCTCGGGGCGTGGCTGGCCGTGATGCTCGTGGGCGCGCCGGTCGCCGCGGCGGAGCCTCCCGCGCGGCTGAGCAGCCAGGTCACCGACAGCGCGGGCGTGCTGGACCAGGGCCGTGCGCAGCAGGCGGTCCAGGACCTGCAGCAGCGCACAGGGTTCTCGCTGTACGTGGTGTTCACCGACAGCTTCGACGGGTCGGAAGGCCCCGCGTGGACCCGGGAGACCTTCCAGCGCTCGAACCTGGGCAGCAAGGACGTCCTCCTGGCGGTGGCCGTGAAGGACCGCGCCTACGGCCTCGACAGCGCCAGCGGCTCGGGGCTGAGCGAGCAGGACGGCGCGACCGTCCGGCGCGCCGTGGAGCAGCAGCTGGGCAGCAGCGCCTGGGACGGCGCGGTCCAGGCCGCGGCGGACGGCATCGCCTCGACCAGCGCGGCCGGCGGCGGCGGCACGGGCTCGGCCGGGGGCGGCTCCGGGGGTGCCGACGGCTCGAGCGGTTCCGGCGCGAGCGGTTCCGGCTCGTCCGGCAGCATCATCGGCTGGCTCGTCATCGGGGCGATCGTGGTCTTCGGCGGGGGCATCGCGCTGCTCGCCGGCCTCAGCAACCGCAAGAAGCGCCAGCGGGGTGGGCCGCGGGGACCGCAGGGCCAGCCCGCTGAGCCCCCGGAGCCCCTCGACGACCTGGTCCGACGCGCCGGCGCGGCGCTGGTGTCCACCGACGACGCCGTGGACTCCTCAGCCACGGAGGTCGGTTTCGCCGCTGCCCAGTTCGGCGACGAGGCGACGAAGCCCTACGCCCAGGCCGTCGACGCGGCCCGCGCGGACCTCGCGGCCGCCTTCACCGCCCACCGCGCCGCCACCGACGCCGCCTCCGGGCGCGATGACGAGGGCGAGCACGAGGGCGGCGTCGACGAGGGCTGGCTGCGAGCGCGCTACGCCGAGGTGCTGGAGCGCACCGCAGCGGCGGACGGGCGGCTCGACGCCCAGGCGGAGTCCTTCGAGAACCTCCGCGACCTCGCCGCCCACCTCGACGAGCTGCTCCCCCGCCTCCAGGACGACCTGGAGCGCCTCGGCTCACGGGCCCGCAGCGTCGGTGGGCAGATGGAGGCGCTGGCCGGGCGCTGGTCCGCGAGCGCCCTCACGTCGGTCGCCGGCACCCCGGCGCACGTCGAGGAGCTCCTGGAGTACGCCCGCGACGAGCGGGACGAGGCCCGCGAGGCCCAGGCGGAGGGTCAGGACGGTGAGGCCGCGGTGCACGTGCGCGCCGGCCGGGGCGCCGCCGTCAGCGTCGCCGAGGCCCTCGACGCCGTCGACGCCCTGCAGCGGGACCTGCAGGCGGCGACCACGTCGCTCGCGGCCTCGCGCACCGAGACCGAGTCCGATCTCGCCGAGGCTCGGGCCCTGACAGACAGGGGTGTCGGCGGTGACGAGCTGAGCGCGGCGATCGCCCGCGCCGAGGCAGCCCTGCGCGCCGCGGACACCTCGGGCGACGGCGACCCCCTCACGGCGCAGCGCCGCATCGAGGAGGCCGACGTCGCCCTGGACCAGGCCCTCGCGGGGCTGCGCGAGGACCGCGCCCGCGGGGAACGGGCCCGCGCGGCGCTGGACTCCGCGCTGCCGGCCGCCCGCGCGGAGGTCGAGGCTGCTCGCGCCTACCTGCGCAGCCGCCGCGGCGCGGTGGGTTCGTCAGCCCGCTCGTGGCTGGACCGGGCTCGTTCCCTGCTCGACGACGCCGAGCGCTGCGCTGCGTCCGACCCGGCGCGCGCGCTGGCTCTCGCGCAGCAGGCCGACGCCGCCGCCGAGCGCGCGCAGGACGAGGCCTCACAAGACGTCGACGGGTTCGGCGGCGGTGGCTTCGGCGGCGGTTACGGCGGTGGTGGCGGCTACGGGCGCCGTCGCAGCCGCTCCGGTGGCTCGCTGGAGGCCGCGGTGCTCGGTGGCGTCATCGGCTCGGTGCTCGGCGGCGGCGGTTGGGGCGGCGGGTCGTCAGGGGGCGGTGGGTTCAGCGGTGGCGGAGGGTTCGGTGGAGGCGGTTTCGGCGGAGGTGGGGGCTTCGGTGGAGGGGGCGGCGGCTTCGGTGGCGGTGGAAGCTTCTGACCGGTCCTGGCATGCTGCGATCAACCGCCCGCGGCGCCTGGAACCACCGCGCCGCACCCGCACGACCCCCAGGAGACCCCATGTCGCAGCAGTCGCTCATCGGCCGCATCAGCCAGCTCGCCAAGGCCAACCTCAACGCGCTGCTGGACAACGCCGAGGACCCGCAGAAGATGCTCGACCAGATGGTGCGCGACTACACCTCAGCCATCCGTGAGGCCGAGGAGTCCGTGGCGGTGACCATCGGCGACCTGCGGATGCTCGAGGAGGACCACGCCGAGGCGAAGACGTCCGCGACCGAGTGGGGCGGCAAGGCCTCCGCGGCCTCGAAGCGGGCGGACCAGATGCGCGGCGACGGCAACGCCTCCGAGGCGGACCGGTTCGACAAGCTGGCCCGCGTCGCCCTCGAGCGCCAGATCCGCGCCGAGAAGGAGGTCGAGGACTTCGAGCCGCAGATCACCTCGCGCACCGCGGTGGTCACCAAGCTCAAGGACGGGCTGAGCGGCATGCGCACCAAGCTCGACGACCTCAAGCGCACGCGCGACGACCTCGTGGCCCGTTCCCGCATGGCAGAGGCGCAGAACCGGGTGACCGACGCGATCGGCGGGGTGGACCTTCTCGACCCCACCTCCGACGTGACGCGCTTCGAGGACAAGGTGCGCCGCGAGGAGGCCCGCGTCGCCGGCCGTCAGGAGCTGGCGGCATCCAGCCTGGACGCGCAGTTCGAGGACCTCGAGGACGTCGGCGAGCAGACCGAGGTGGAGCTGCGCCTGGCAGCGCTGAAGGCCGGCACCTCCACCGACTGAGGGGGTCGAGGCTGACCGGGACCGCGAAGGCGGGACGGGCGGGCGCAGGGCCGTCAGAAGATCGAGAGCCCCGTGAACAGCGAGACACCGACCGCGAGCGCCGCGAACCGGATCGAGCGTCCCAGCAGGCACGCGAGCGTGAAGGCGCGCAGCGACATCGACGACGCCCCGGCCCAGAAGACGACGACCAGCAGCGGCGGCAGGCCGAGCAGCCCGGCGGAGAGCACCACCGCCGGGCCTGCCCGGCCCGACAGCCCGGCGAGCGCGGCGGCGTTCGCGCGGCGCAGCCACGCGGTGACCGGCGCGAGCCGTGCTCGGAGCCGCGAGCGCCACGTCGGTCCGGTGCCGCTCGCGGGCGGTGGGACCTGCTCGTCCGTGACGGGCGGGTCGTCGCCGGGCGCGTGCGGCGCGGGGTCCACACCGGCGTCCACGATGCCCGGGCCCCCCACCCTGGGAGCGACCCCGGCGCGGACGCGCAGCCGCGTGAGCCACGGCCACCGTGCGGCGCTGCGGGTCCCTTGGAACAGCACCATCTTCCCGGCGGTGTGCCCGGCGGCGGCGAGGAGCGCGACCACCACCCCGAGGCTGCGTCCGTGGGTGGCCGCGACGACCAGGACGTAGGCCTCCACGGGCAGGAACGGGGTGACCGCGGAGACGAACCCGAACCCCAGCGCGGTCGCCAGCAGCCCCAGGATCTCGGCGTCAGGCACCGTGGGTCGGAGGCGGCGCGGCGGTGGGCGGCACGGTCCTCCGGGGTTCCTGCGGCGGGCATCCGGCGGGCCGGGGTCGTGGGCCCGCCCGGCGGTGGGCCCGCTGATCGTACGGCCGCGCCCCCCTCGCCCCTACGCTCGCGGACATGGTTGACACCGCTGCCGCAGTCCCGTCCACACCCGAGGGCCCGCGCTCCCCCACCCCGCTCGACGCCGTCGCCGACGCCTACGTCGACGCGGCGTGCGCCCTCGACCCGCTGATGGCCACCGGCGCCGGCATCACGGACCACGACGGGGACGTCACCGACGTCTCCCCCGGAGGCTTCGCCGCCCGCACCGCGCTGGCGGCGCGCACGCTCGCGACGCTCGGGGCGACGCCGGTGCTCGACGCGGTGGACGCCGTGACAGCGGCCGCGATGCGCGAGCGCCTCGGCCTGCAGGTCGAGCTGGCCGACGCCGGCCTGGACCGTGGCGGGTCCGCGATGGTCAACGTCATGACCTCGCCGCTGCAGGGCGCGCGCGACGCGTTCGACCTCATGCCCACCGCGACGACGCAGGGCTGGGAGGACGTCGCCTCGCGTCTCGCGCAGGTGGGCGACGTGCTCGCGGGGTCCCGGGCCAGCGTCGGCGACGCCCTCGGCGGCGACCCGGCGCTGGTGCCGACCGTCCGCCAGGCCCGCGCGTGCGCCGCGCAGGCCGACGCGCTCGCTGATCCGGCCACCGGGCAGCTGGCGGACCTCGTCGCGTCAGCGGCGGCGAGCGGGGCCGACGTGCCGGCGACGCTGGCCTCCGACCTGCGCTCGGCGCTGGCCTCGGCGGCCCGCGGCTACGCCGAGCACGCCCGGTGGCTGCGCGAGGACCTCGTCGCCTCGGGGGCGGCCCGCAGCGACGACGCGATCGGCCCGGAGGCCTATGCCCTGCTCTCCCGGGAGTCCATCGGGGCCACGATCGACCTCGAGGAGACCTACGCGTGGGGCCTGGAGGAGGTGGCCCGCATCGAGGCCGAGATGGCCCAGACCGCCCAGGCGATCCGCCCCGGCGCGACCGCCGCCGAGGCCATCGCGGTCCTGGACGCCGACCCGGCGCGACGCGCGCACGGCACCGACGCGCTGGTGGCGTGGATGCAGGAGCTCTCCGACGCCTCTCTGGCAGGGCTCGCGGGCACCCACTTCGACATCCCGGAGCAGGTCCGGGCGCTGGCCTGCCGGATCGCGCCGTCGTCGTCGGGCGGGGTCTACTACACGCCGCCCAGCGAGGACTTCTCGCGCCCGGGGACGATGTGGTGGTCCGTCCCGCC
>JBBSRD010000221.1:0-5343 GCA_038243415.1 Actinomycetales bacterium
ACGTGCCTGGTCCGGGAGGGCGGCGACGTGGTCACCAGCGACCGCGTCCGCGACGTCCTGCGCACGGCCGCCGCCCTGCGGCCCGGCTTCAGCCCGGATGCCGCCGCCCACCTGGTCGACACCTTCGGATTGTCGCTGCGCTCCTTCGTCGACCGGTTCTCCCGGGGGCAGCGCTCGGCGCTGGGGGTGGTCCTGGGGCTCGCCGCCCGCGCGCCGCTGACGCTGCTCGACGAGGTGACCCTCGGGCTGGACGCCGTGTCTCGCGCCACCTTCGCCGTCGAGCTGGCCCGCGAGCAGGCCGAGCACCCGCGCACCGTGGTCATCGCCACCCACCTCGTCGACGAGGTGGCACCGCTGCTGGACGACGTCACCGTCCTGGCGGCCGGCTCGGTGCTGCTGCACGAAGAGGTGGAGGCGGCGTGCTCGCGCGTCCTCGCCGTCAGCGGCCCGGCGCCCGCGGTGGAGGGTTTCCGCCGTGGGACGTCACGTCGTCGCCTCGCGGCGCCTCGGGGGCACCGCCGAGGTGGTGGTCACCGATGCTCGCGGAGAGACCCGTGGGTCTGCCGGGCTGGCCGGGCTGGACGTCGCCACGCCGTCGCTGCAGGACGCCCTGGTCCACCTGACCCGCCGGCGGCGGGAAGCCGCGCCGCTCCTCGACGTCGGAGCGCAGCGGTGACCACGGCGGGCGCCTCGCTAGCCCCGGTCCGGTGGTCCGGGCGGACGCCGGTGCGGCGGGCGACATCCCTGCTCCTGTGGCAGGCGGCGCCGTGGGTGCTTCTCGTCCTCGTCGTGCTGAGCGTGCTCCTGGGTGGGTGGACGGCATGGCAGGCCTGGTCCGGCGGGCAGGGGTTCGACGGGCGCACCGGCCTGGACGACGGCGGCGTCGCCAACGGCGTGGCGATGTTCGTGGGCCTGACCCTCCTCCTCACCTGGGTGTCAGCGGTTCCCACCGCCGTACCGGTGCTGATCGCGGGAGGTCTTACCCGCCGCGCCGTGGTGCGCGGGCTTCTCGTGGCCGTGGTCCTGATGGCGCTCGTCACCACCGGGATGCTCACGGTGGTCGCGATGGCTGGAGCGGCCCTGCAGCGGGCACTGGTGAGCGCCCCGCCCTCATCAGACCGGTTCTCGTCCACCAACGGCTTCGACCCGCTGACGGTCGTCTCGTCGTTCGTGGTGATCGCCATGGGCGGCGCTCTGGTCGGGGCCGTCTGGTACCGGTGGCGACGACGCGGTGCCGCCGGGCTGCTGGCGGTGCTGGTCGCCGGCTGGATCATCCTCTACCGGCCCGTGACGGGAGCGGTCGTCATCGTCGTGGGGGCGGTCTCGGACCGGGACTCTGCTGGAAGGCTCGCTGTTGCCGCGGGGCTGGCCCTGGTCCTGGCTGCAGCGGTGTGGTTGGTGCTGCGTCGTGTGCCCCTGCGTCCTTCGGCACGGTGACTCTCGACCCCTGAGGATCACGGCAGGATCCCCATCGACCCGGTGCTGGGGCAGCGCTCTCGCGGGTCGAGCGGGGACCTCGGGCGCGCGACACACCGTGGGAGGCCACACCGCTTCCCCGCTCGGCCGCTGGTAAGCGCACGGACTCTCCGCTCGAGCGAGCCACTGGCGACGGGGGACGCCGTTGCGTGGAGCGGCCCTCTGGGTTCGGTGGAGCGTCCTCAAGCCGCTGGCGAAGAGCAGGAGCGGATGCTCACCGGTGGAATGTGACGGTGGGTGGGGCGAGGGCACCGCACAGTGACAGAACAGGGAATGGCTTGGCTCTCCCACCGATGCGGAGGTCGAGCGGGGACTTCGGGTGAGCGACACGCCGTAGGACGTCCCACCGACTCCGCGCTCGGCGACCGGTGAGCACACGAGGTGCCCGCTCGACGGACGGTGGCCACACGAGGTGCCCGCTCGACGGGGCGGGTCACGCCCGCAGCCTCAGGCGTTCGTGGTGCGGAGCTCCTCCTCCTTGATGAACAGGATCAGCACCAGCGCGACGAGGGCGGCTGGCGCGGAGACCAGGAAGATGTCCGCCACCCCCTCGCCGTAGGCAGCCTTGACGACGGTGCGGATCGGCCCGGGCAGCGCGGACAGGTCAGGGATGCCGCCCCCGGAGAGGGCGGAGTCACCGTGCGCCTGGACGCCGATCGCCTTCAGCCCGCTCTTGACGTGGTCGGTGACCTGGTGGCCGAGGATGGCTCCCAGCGCTGAGACGCCGGCCGCCCCGCCGAGGGTGCGGGTGAAGGCGATGAAGGAGCTGGCCGTGCCGAGGTCGCTCGTGGCGACGATGTTCTGCACCGCGAGCACGAGGTTCTGCAGCATCATCCCCACGCCGGCGCCGATGACGGCCATGTAGATCCCCACGTGCCAGTAAGGGCTGTCGTAGGCGATCGTGGCCATGGCGGCCGACCCGGCGGTGAGCATGACCGCTCCGATCACCAGGTAGCGCTTCCACCGCCCCGTGCGCGTGATGAGCTTGCCGCTGAAGGTCGACGAGAGCGCCAGGCCGACGATGAGGGGCAGCGTGTAGACGCCCGACATGGTCGGCGTGGCGCCGCGTGCCAGCTGGAAGTACTGGCTGAGGAAGATCGTGGCGCCGAAGAGGGCCACGCCCGTGAACAGCGAGGCGATCGCAGACAGCACGATGGTGCGCTCGCGGAACAGGCGCAGCGGGATGATCGGGTCAGCGGCCTTGCGCTCGACGAGCACCGTCGCCACGAGCAGCACCACGCTCCCGACCACCATCACCGCGGTCTCCCACGAGACCCAGGGGAAGTTCTTGCCCGCGAGCGAGACCCAGACGAGCAGCAGGGACGTTCCGGCGGCCAGCAGCAGCGCGCCCGCGTAGTCGATGGTGACCTTGCGGCGCACCACCGGCAGGTTGAGGGTGCGCCCGAGGACGAAGAACGCCACCAGGGCGACAGGGACAGCGACGTAGAAGGTCCAGTGCCAGGAGAGGTGCTGGGTGATCACCCCGCCGATGAGCGGTCCGGAGACCGTGGCCAACGCGAACGTCGCGCCGATGTACCCGGCGTAGCGACCACGCTCGCGCGGGGGGATGATCGCCGCGATGATCACCTGCGCCAGCGCCGTGAGGCCGCCGGCGCCCAGGCCCTGGAAGACACGGCAGGCGATGAGCATCTCGACGTTGACCGACAGGCCCGCCACCGCCGAGGCCACGGTGAAGATCACCAGAGCGCTCTGGACGAGCATCTTCTTCGAGTAGAGGTCGGCGAGCTTGCCCCAGATGGGCACCGAGACCGTCGTGGCCAGCAGCGAGGCCGTGATGACCCACGTGTAGCCGGCCTGGTTCCCGCCAAGCTCGGACAGGATCACCGGCAGGGCGTTGGAGACGACGGTCGAGGACAGGATCGCGACGAACATGCCGAGCAGCAGCCCCGAGAGGACCTTGAGGACCTGCTGGTGCTCCATCGGCTCCGCGGGGGCGCCCTCGACGGCCGTGTCCGCCGTGGACGGGCCGCTGCTGAGGGACTGGGGGCGTGGTGGGGCTGACATGCGGACCTGTTCCTGAGAGGAGTCGTGAGGCGGGCTACCGCCGCACCCGCCTCCCCGTCGAGGCCGTGGACCGGCCGAGACTACGCCTGCCGAGACGATCCGTCACGCGTCTCGCGGCGACGAGGCCGGTGCGGCCCGCCCGGGGGCGACCGCACCGGCGCGGGCGATCATCCCTGAGGGCAGACCGCCGAGAGGTCGCCGTGGAAGACGAGCGCGACGTTCGCCCCCGAGCACACCACCGAGGTGCGCGCCGCGGCCTCGGCGGCGGCTGGGTCCTCGGCCGCCTGGGCGTCGCGCCCCGCGACGCGGTCGGAGGAGGCCGAGAGCAGCTGTTCCAGGAGCCCGGGCCCGACGATGCGCTCCACCGCGGTGTCGTCCGGGTCGAGACCGTTGAGGGTCGCGGCCTCGCGGTAGGCCTCCTCCTGGCCGAGGACCTGGTCGACGAGGCCCTTCTCGACCGCGGTGTCGCCGTCGTAGAGGTAGGCCCCGAGGTCGTCGCGGATCGTCTGCTCGGGGATGCCCCGGCCCTTCGAGACGGTGGCCACGAACGCGGCGTACTCCTTCTCCAGCCCGGCGGTCCAGACGGCGCGCTCCTCCTCGGTCATGTCGCGGTAGGGGTTGCCGAAGTCCTTGCCCTTCCCCTGGGTGAGGTACTCCGAGGTGATGCCGCCCTCGGTCTCGACGCCGGGCGCCAGCAGCGAGCCGGGGATCCCGGTGACGTCGCGGTAGCGCTCGAACGGCCCGGAGATGATGCCGATGCTGCCGACCAGCGAACCGTGGTCGGCGACGACCTCGTCGGCGCCGGCCATCGCGTACATCCCGCCGGAGGCCGACAGCCCGCGCACGAACGCCACCACCTTGTGCTTGCTGCGCTCCTGGTAGCGGGCCACCGCGTCGGCGATGGCCTTCGAGCCGTAGATGGTGCCGCCCGGGGTGTTCATCTCCAGGACGATGCCGTCGTAGTCGTCGGGCTCGAGGGAGTCGATGGTGTCGGCGACGTCGTAGCCGTAGGTGGCGCCGCCGAGGGGGGCGCCGTCCGAGGAGCTGCCGAGGATGGTGCCCGAGATCGGGACGGCGAGCAGCCGTGAGCCGGCGCCGTCCGGGCCCCACGCGGCCTCGGTGGTCAGCGGGCCCTCGGCGCTGGAGGACCCGCCGCCGGCAGCGGCGCCGATCGCGAGGCCGGCCAGCACGAGCCCGATCGTCGTGATGATGCTCAGCGCAGTGAGCACCACGCCTACCCCGAGCGACGCACCGAACCCGGCGCCGAAGCCCCGCGAGAACCCGCCCCTCTCGCGGCGCTGAGCAGCCAGGGCGGCGGGCTGCGCCGACGACGCCTGCGGCGCCACCTGCTGCTGCGCGGGCTGCGGCGCGGTGGCGTAGGGCGAACTGGCGCTCTCGGGGAGCGCGGGGACCGGCGGGACGGGGGCGCCGCCGCCGTCCGGCCGCGAAGCGTCGTCGGGGTGCTGCGAGCTCATGGAGTGCTCCTTCGAGGCGGGGTGGCCCATGGTCGCACCGGCGCCGCGGGGCTCGCTGAGGGCGCGCTGAGGACACCGGTCCTCGCCATCGCGCCGGCGATGGGGCATACTTCTCGTGCGCGGCAGCGTCCGGCGGTCACGCCTGCTCCACACCCTCGGCCAACGGCCAGGGTCCTGGGTGGGTAGACCAGTCCGGCTGTCCACACCCACAGCTCGTGCCCCCGAGCCGCGCCGGCCTCCTGAAGCCGCCGGGGAGCCCGCCCACCGCCGACGCGGTGCCCTCCAGCCTTTGAGAGTCCTCTATGCCCAGCTCTGCCCCCGTCTCCATCCCGACGCGCGCCAACGGCGCCCCCAGCGGGAGCACCCA
>JBBSRD010000222.1:0-5323 GCA_038243415.1 Actinomycetales bacterium
GCGAGGCGGACCCGACGAGGTCGCGCGCGACGTCGATGCCGATGGACAGCGTCTCGGTGGCGACCAGGCGCACGTCGGAGTGGCTGCCGGCGATGACGGTGGCGCAGCCGTGGCAGCGCCCGCACCCGACGGTCGCGGGGTCGGTGCACTGCAGCGCCGCGGCGAAGGCCCGTGCGGCCACGGAGCGCCCCGATCCTGGAGGTCCGGTGAACAGCCACGCGTGCGTCATCGCCCCGCCGCCCGCCCGCGCTGCGGCAGCGGCGGTGGCGAGGACCCGCGCGACGTCGCCCTGGCCGACCAGCCCGTCGAAGACCGGGCCGGGCTGGTGCTCCGCGCCGGGGGCGCCCACCGCGGTGGGCGCGGTCACGCCCGCTCCCGGTGGCCTACCAGCAGCGGTCCCACGGCGCCGCGCACCCGCTCCCCCACCGCGTCGGCGCCGGCGGACGCGTCGATCACCACGTAGCGCCCGGGCGCTGCGTCGGCGAGGGAGAGGAAGCGCTCGCGGACGGCGGCGTGGAAGGCGGCGGGCTCGCGCTCGAGGCGGTCGGGTGCGGTGCGCAGGCGCTCGGTGCGGGCGCTCGCCAGTGCGGGGTCGACGTCGAGGACCACCGTGAGGTCCGGCACCAGACCTCCGGCGGCCCACGCGGAGACGGCGGCGAGGTCGCCGACTTCCAGGCCGCGTCCCCCGCCCTGGTAGGCGAGCGTGGAGTCGACGTAGCGGTCGGTGACGACCACGTGGCCGGCCCGGAGCGCGGGCACCACCACGGTGGCGACGTGGTGGGCACGGTCCGCGGCGTAGAGCAGGGCCTCGGCGCGCGGCGCGAGGTCGCCGCCGTGCAGCAGCACCTCGCGGATGCTGGCGCCGGCCTCGGTGCCCCCGGGCTCGCGGGTGGTGACCACCTCGAGCCCCTCGCCGCGCAGCCACCTCGCCAGGGAGGCCACCTGGGTGGACTTCCCGGAGCCGTCGCCACCCTCGAGCGCCACGAAGAGCCCGCCGTGGGCGGGGGCGTCGGGGCGTCGCAGCGGGTCGAGCACGGGCGTGAGGCTATCCGCGCGCCCCGACAGCAGCCCGGGACGCAGCGCTGGCGCGGGCAGCGCTCACGTCGAGAGCGGGTACGTCGCGACCAGGGGCGTCGTGGGGGTGGTGGCGCCCGGTCCGCTCTCACGGCTGACGGCGATCGCCGCGGACCGCGCGGCGCCCCCCGGGACCACCACACCGCCGGGGCCCTCGGGTCCGTCGGCGTTGAAGTCCACGACGGGCGACGGGACCTCCTCACCCTCGGGGACCCGCCAGACCTGGTAGACCCCGTCGGACACGAGGGGCAGCCGGTCCGGAGAGACGATGACGGCCTCTCCGACCGACGCCGACCACCGCAGCTCGCTGCGCGCCCAGGGGCCGCTCGTGGCCCCGCTGGCGGCCACCACCTGGACGTCCGCCGCCGCGTCGATGCGCTCCCGCGCGGCGGCGACGGCGCCCTCCTGCCCGCGCCTCGCGGCGACCCAGGCGGCGACGCCACCGGTCCCCGCGACGACCACGGCGGCGGCCGCCACGGCGTACCGCAGCGCGGAGCGCCGGGTCGGAGGCACTGCCACCGCGTCGCGGCGGGCGCGGCGGGCGGCCAGGTCGTCGGTCGGTCCGGGGTCGTCCGTCGGCCCGGCGTCGCCGGGTGCGACGGGCTGTTCGGGAGCGACAGGGCGCCCGGGCGCGTCGGGTCGCTCCTGCGGGACCTCGTCGAGCACACCGAGCACGGCGACGCGCATCGAGGACGGCGGCGTGACGGGCACCGAAGAACCGATCATCGCCAGCACCTCCTCGCTCTGCGCGGCCCGGGCGGCCAGGTCCGGGTCGGACGCGATCGCCACGGCCACCACGGCGCTCTCGTCAGGGTCGAGGGCGCCGAGCACGTACAGGTCGAGCGTCTCGTCGTCGACCTCCGGCTGCGGGCCACCGGCCTCGTCCTGCTCGCTCACGTGCTCACCTCCAGCGCCGACCGCAGACGGATGATGCCGTCGCGCAGCCGGGTCTTGACCGTCGGCACGGGCACCCCGAGGCGCGCGGAGATCTCCGTGGAGGTCTGGCCTCCCCAGTAGGCGAGCTCGACGGCCTCGCGCTGCAGGGCCGTCAGGGAGCCGAGAGCACCGCGCACCCTGGCCTCCTCCTCGTGCTGCTCGGCGGTCTCTGACACCACGTCGTAGTCGCGCGATCCCGACCCTGCCGCGACGCGGTCCTCACGGTCCTCGCTGGCGCGCACGGAGCGCACGCGGTCGACGGCGCGGCGGTGGGCGATGGTCATCGCCCACGTCGAGACGTTGGCGAGAGCGGGGTCGTAGCGGGGGGCCTGGCGCCAGACCTCGAGGAGGACCTCCTGGGCGACCTCCTCCGCCATGGCATGGTTGCGGATCACGCGGCGTGCCATGCCGAGCACGCGCGGGGCGAGGGCGTCGTAGAGCACCGCGAACGCCTGCTGGTCACCGCGCGCCACCTCCACCATCGTCTCCGCCAAGGGGTCCGGACGGCGCCCCCTGCCCGCGGCCCGGCCCTGGGGCTCGGGAGCGGCGGCCTCGGAGGCCCCCACCTGGTCCGGCGGGGTCACCCTCGTGACCTGTCGAAGGAGGTTCGCGCCCGCTGGTGGCGTGGATGGGTGCTCACCATGGGCTCACCCGGTCGTCCCTCATGACGCGCCGGCGGGCTTCTTCGCCGCAGGCTTCTTGGCGGGGGCCTTCGCTGCGGGCTTCTTCGCGGCCGGCTTCCTGGCCGCGGGCTTCTTCGCGGTGCGCTTGCCTCCCGAGGCTGCGTCGCGGTCGCGCTTGTCCTGGAGCAGCTCGCCGGCCTTCTCCAGGGTGATCGACTCCACGGCGTCATCCTTGCGCAGGGTCGCGTTGACGGTGCCGTCGGTGACGTAGGGGCCGAAGCGCCCGTCCTTGACGACGACGGGACCGCCGCTGACCGGGTCGGTGCCGAGCTCGCGCAGCGGCGGGGTCGCGGCCCGCTGCCCGCGTCGCTGCTTCGGCTGGGCGTAGACGGCCAGCGCCTCGTCGAGGGTGACGTCGAACATCGCCTGCTCGGTCTCCAGCGAGCGCGAGTCGGTGCCGCGCTTGAGGTAGGGGCCGTAGCGCCCGTTCTGCGCGGTGATGTCCTCGCCGCTCTCCGGGTCCTTGCCGACGGTGCGCGGCAGCGAGAGCAGCATCAACGCCTGCGCCAGGTCCACGGTGGCCAGGTCCATCGTGCTCAGCAGCGAGCCGGTGCGGGGCTTGGCCGACTTGGGGGCGCCGTCCTCCAGCACCTCGGTGACGTAGGGGCCGTAGCGGCCGCTGCGGGCGATGACGTCGCGCCCGGTCTCCGGGTCCTGCCCGAGGGTCCGCTCGCCCTCACCGACGGTCGCGAACAGCTCCTCGGCCTTGGCCACCGTCAGCTCGTCGGGCGCGAGGTCGTCGGGGACGGAGGCGCGCTGCGGGGCCTCCTCCGGCTCCGCGCCCGCTCTCTCGACGTAGGGCCCGTAGCGCCCCACCCGCAGGACGATGCCCTCGCCGATGGTCACGGTGTTGATGTCGCGGGCGTCGATGTCGCCCAGGTCGTCCACGAGCGGCTTCAGCCCGCCGGAGGACAGGGCCCGCGAGGAGCCGTCGGGCGCGTCCGGCCGGTCGCGGCCGACGGAGGCGCCGGAGGTGCCGTCGCCGCCCAGCGGTCCGCCGAAGTAGAAGCGGCTCAGCCACTCCGAGCGCTGCTCGCGGCCCCCCGCGATGCGGTCGAGGTCGTCCTCCATCGAGGCGGTGAAGTCGTAGTCCACGAGGTAGCCGAAGTGGTCCTCCAGCAGCCGGGTGACCGCGAAGGCGATCCAGGTGGGCACCATCGCGGAGCCGCGTCGCCCCACGTAGCCGCGGTCGGTGATGGTGGCGATCGTCGAGGCGTACGTCGAGGGGCGCCCGATGCCGCGCTCCTCGAGGGCCTTCACCAGGGACGCCTCGGTGTAGCGCGGCGGCGGGGACGTGGAGTGGCCGTGCGCGGAGGCGTCCACGACGCCCGCGCCCTGGCCCTCGCGCAGCTCGGGCAGGCGGGAGTCGCCCTTGCCCTCCTTGCCGCCGTCTGTCGCCCCGCCCCCTCTGCTTTCCGGGTGGCGCTCCTCGTCGCGACCCTCGGTGTAGGCGGCCATGAACCCGCGGAAGGTGATGACGGTGCCCGACGCGGAGAGCTCCACGTCGCGCCCGTCGCCCAGCGTCCCCCCGAGGCGCACGGAGGCGGTCGAGCCCGACGCGTCGGCCATCTGGGAGGCCACCGTGCGCTGCCAGATCAGCTCGTAGAGGCGGAACTCCTCGCCCCGCAGCGAGCCGGAGACCTGCGCGGGGGTGCGGAACGCGTCGCCGGAGGGGCGGATCGCCTCGTGGGCCTCCTGCGCGTTCTTCGCCTTCGAGGCGTAGGTGCGCGGCTTCGCGGGGACGTACTCGGAGCCGTAGAGCTCACCGGCCTGGGTGCGCGCGGCCCGCAGCGCGGTCTCGCTCAGGGTGGTGGAGTCGGTGCGCATGTAGGTGATGTAGCCGTTCTCGTACAGGGTCTGCGCGGTGCGCATCGCCTGACGGGCTGTCATCCTCAGCTTGCGCGAGGCCTCCTGCTGCAGCGTGGACGTGGTGAAGGGCGCGGCGGGCTTGCGCGTGTAGGGCTTGTTCTCCACCCGCCGCACCGTGACGGCGCCCTCGGGGAGAGCGCTCAGCGCGTCCGAGACCGCGGTGGCGCCCGCCTCGTCGAGCACCGTCGCCGCCGAGGCCCGCGACAGCAGCCGGCCGCGGTCGTCGAAGTCGCGCCCGCTGGCGACCCGGGCACCGTCGAGGGTGACCAGGCGGGTGGAGAAGCGCTCGCCCTGGCCCTCCGCGGCGTCCAGGGGGCTCAGCGTGGCGGCGACGTCGAAGTAGGACGCGGCGCGGAACGCCATGCGCTCGCGCTCGCGCTCGACGACCATGCGGGTGGCCACGGACTGCACACGCCCGGCGGACAGGCCGGCGCGCACCTTGCGCCACAGCACGGGCGAGACCTCGTAGCCGTAGAGGCGGTCGAGGATGCGGCGGGTCTCCTGCGCGTCGACGAGGTGGGTGTCGATGTCGCGGGTGTCGTCCAGCGCGCGGGCGATCGCCTCGGGGGTGATCTCGTGGAAGACCATCCGGCGCACCGGGACCTTCGGGCTCAGGGTCTGCAGCAGGTGCCAGGCGATGGCCTCGCCCTCGCGGTCCTCATCGGTGGCGAGGAAGAGCTCGTCGGCGCCGGAGAGCGCCCGCTTCAGCTCGGCGACCTTCTTCTTCTTGTCCGCGTCCACCACGTAGTAGGGGTCGAAGC
>JBBSRD010000223.1:0-5255 GCA_038243415.1 Actinomycetales bacterium
AGGAACGTCACCATCAGCCCGGGCAGGACCAGCGAGGGCAGGAACACGTTCAGGCTCAGGGTGTGCCCCAGGAAGCTGTACTCCAGGAACTTGCCCGGGGTCAGCCGCAGCGCACCGTCGACGAAGCCGATGTACCAGTCCGGCTGGGTGCCGGCCGAGATGGGGGAGGGGTCGTAGGGCCCGTAGTTCCAGATCGGGTTGATCGTCACGAAGGAGGCGATGAGGATGATCACGCCGAAGACGATGAAGAAGAACCCGCCGGCCTTGGCCACGTAGACCGGGTACAGCGGGTAGCCGACCACGTTGGTGTTCTTCTTGCCCGGCCCGGGGTACTGGGTGTGCTTGTGGGCGATGACCAGCGCCAGGTGGGCGCCGATGACCGCGATGAGCAGCGCGGGGACGATCATGACGTGGCTGATGAACAGCCGCGGAATGATCGACTCGCCCGGGAACTGGCCGCCGAAGACGAAGAACTGGATGTACGTGCCGACGACCGGGATCGACAGGATGACCCCCTGGATGATCCGCAGCCCGTTGCCGGAGAGCAGGTCGTCGGGCAGGGAGTAGCCGGTGAAGCCGGCAGCGAGGGCGAGCACGGCCAGCGTCGCGCCCAGGACCCAGTTGAACTCACGGGGCTTGCGGAAGGCGCCGGTGACGAACACCCGGGCCATGTGGGCCAGGATCGCGGCCACGAAGAGCAGCGCCGACCAGTGGTGGATCTGACGCATCAGGAGGCCGCCGCGGATCTCGAAGGAGATCGCCAGGGTGGAGTTGTAGGCGTCGGAGATCTGTGAGCCGACGAGGGGTGCGTACGGCCCGTCGTAGGTCACGAGCGTCATGCTCGGGACGTACCACAGGGTGAGGAACGTCCCGGAGATGACGAGGACGACGAAGGTGTAGAGGCAGATCTCCCCGAGCATGAAGGACCAGTGGTCCGGGAAGGTCTTGCGGGCGAAAGTCTTGACGATCTTGCCGGCCGCCAGCCTGTCGTCCACATAGGTGGCTGTCTTGTCCACCAGGGTGTTGGTACTCATCCACGCTCCCAGAAGCTGGCGCCGATCGGCTCCTCGAAGTCGCGCTGGGCCACGAGATAGCCCTCGTCGTCCACGGTGATCGGCAGTTGGGGGAGCGGCCGGTTGGCCGGTCCGAAGATGACGTCCGCGTGGTGCGTGAGGTCGAACGTCGATTGGTGGCAGGGGCACAGCAGGTGGTGGGTCTGCTGCTCGTAGAGAGCGACGGGGCAGCCCACGTGCGTGCAGATCTTCGAGTAGGCGTAGATGCCGTCCACGTCCCAGCCCTCGCGGTCAGCCCGGGGGACGACCACCCCGGGCTCCATCCGGACCAGGAGCACGACGGCCTTTGCCTTTTCGTCGAGCGGGTGTTCAGCCTCGTCCAGACCCTCGGGGATGATGTGGAAGGCGGAGCCGATGGTGACGTCGGAGGCTTTCACCGGGTCGCCCGTGGGGTCCTGGACCAGCCGCGTACCACGCTTCCAGAGCGTGGTCCGAAGGTCGGTGTGGGGAAGCGGACCGAGGTCCCCGAGGGAGAGGATCACCGGAATGGGGAGGATCGCCGTCGAGGCGATCAGCCCGTTGCGGATGATCTTGCGGCGGCCGATCCCGGACTCCTCGATGCCCTCGTTGATGATGTCCAGCGCGGCGAGGCGGTCCTCCTCGCTGCCGATGTCGTGGCGCTCCTCCGTGACCTCGTGGTCCGGCATGAGGGTCTTGGCCCAGTGGACGGCGGCGATGCCGATCGCGAAGATCGCCAGACCGAGCCCGACACCCAACGCCAGCGTCGAGCGCTGGATGCTGATGAAGGTCCCCTCCAGCGGGAAGACGAAGTAGGAGACGCAGAAGAGGATCGAGCCCACGATCGACAGCGCGAAGATGCCCGTGACCTGACGCTCCGCTCGCTTCGCGGAGACGGGGTCGTAGTCGGTGGAGCGGTACCGGTGGGGAGGCAGCCCCGGGTTGGGGAAGCGCTCCGGGAGCCGGTCGCCCTCGCTCACGACGACGTCGGTGAAGCCGTCGTTGTCGGGGTTGACGTTCTGGCGGTCGACCCGGCTGTCCGGTCCGACGACGCCGCTGGCGTCCTCGTTCATCGCGCCTGCCTCCTGCTGGTGGTCGTAGTGCTCGTGGTCTTGAGGATGGTCGGGGTCACGAGGACCGCCGCCCGAGCCACACGGCGCAGAGGATGAGAGCGGAGAGGCCGGCCGCGAAGGCGAAGAGCCCCTCGGAGATCGGCCCGAGGGACCCCAGCTTCAGGCCGCCCGGGGACGGCTGCTCCTGTACCTGCTTGACGTAGCTGATGATATTTTGTTTTTCCTCGGGGCTGATGTTCGCATCATTGAAGACGGGCATCGACTGCGGTCCGGTGAGCATGGCCTCGTAGAGGTACGTCCCGGTGGTGCCCTCGAGGCTGGGCGCGTACTTGCCCTGCGTCAGCGCGCCGCCGGCGCCGACGACGTTGTGGCACATGGCGCAGTTGGTGCGGAACAGATCGTTACCCTGGGCCATGCGCTCCGGGTCGCTCACGGCGGCGACCATCTCGTCCGTGGGGATGGCGGGGCCAGGAGCCAGGGACGCCACGTAGGCGGCCATCGCGGCCGTCTCCTCAGCGTTGAACTGGACCTCCTTCTCGGGGGCCTGCTGGGCGCTGGCTGCGAGCGGCATCCGTCCCGTCCCGACCTGGAAGTCGACCGAGGCGGCGCCCACGCCGATGAGGGTGGGGGCGGCGTCGCTGCCCTGGGCCTGCAGCCCGTGACAGGTGGCGCAGTTGGCCTCGAAGAGCGCCTGGCCGTCCTTGACCTGGGCGGCCGACGGCGGCGCCGCGGCGGACGCCTCCGCCTCACCGGGGGAGAAGAGGGTGTAGAGACCCCCGGTGGCCACGAGGGCCATCAGGAGGACGACGAGTGTCGCCGCTGGGTGGCGTCGTCGCGCCGCGATGGTCTTCACGAGAATAGTGTCACCCTTCTTGCAGGCGACGCCAAGCCGGGCGCACGCTCTGTGGCTGGTCTCACGCACGCCGGGTGGCGGCGGAACGGCGCGCTCAGGAACTGGCGGCCGGGGGTCGGTCGGCGGTGACCGGGACGAGGCGGGCGCATCACTGCAGGAAGTAGATGATGAGGAAGAGGGCGACCCACACCACGTCGACGAAGTGCCAGTAGTAGGAGACGACGATCGCGGTGGTCGCCTCCTTGTGCCCGAAGTCACGAGTGGCGTACGCCCGTCCGATGGTGAGCAGGAAGGCCACGAGGCCCCCAACGACGTGCAGGCCGTGGAAGCCGGTGGTCAGGTAGAAGACCGAGCCCCACGGGTCGGAGGAGATGGTGGCGCCCTCGCTGACGAGAGTGGCGTACTCGAAGACCTGGCCGCAGACGAAGACGGCGCCCATGAAAAACGTGAGGACGTACCACTCGACCATCCCCCAGCGCCGGAAGTCGAGCAGGGAGCCGGTACGGCGGGGCTGGAAGCGCTCCGCGGCGAAGACGCCCATCTGGCACGTCACCGAGCTGAGCACGAGGACGATGGTGTTGGCCAGCGCCAGGGGGATCGCAAGAAGCTCCGTCTTCTCGTCCCACACGTCGGGCACCACGGCCCGGAGCGTGAAGTACATCGCGAAGAGGCCAGCGAAGAACATGAGCTCGCTGGACAGCCACACGATGGTGCCCACCGACACCATGTTGGGTCGGTTGATCGTCACCGGGGTGGGCCTCACGGCCGAGCTGGTCGCCACGGGCAGCAGTATGGCGCATCACTGATCCCCCAGCCCGGGGGGGACGACGACCGCAGGGAGCGCCCGTGCCCGCACCGCAGAACCCGCCGACCACCTGGCCCTCGGTGATCGCGGCCCTCGTGAGGGCTGAGCACCTCCCCGCAGCGAGCACCCGGTGGGCCATGGGCCAGGTGGTGGACGGCAGCGCCACCCCCGCCCAGGTCGCCGCCCTGCTGGTCGGTCTCGCCGCGAAGGGCGAGTCGGTCGAGGAGGTCTCCGGGATCGCCGACGCCATGCTGGAGGCCGCGGTGCCGCTCGTGGTCGACACCGCGCTGCGCGAGGCGAGCGTGGACGTGGTCGGCACCGGCGGTGACCGGGCGGGCACCGTGAACCTGTCGACGATGGCCGCGCTCGTGGTCGCCGGCGCCGGCGTGCCGGTCGTCAAGCACGGGAACCGTGCGGCCAGCTCGCAGTGCGGGACGGCCGACGTCCTCGCCGAGCTCGGCGTCCGCCTCGACCCGCCGCCCCGGCGTGTTGCCGAGCTGGTCGCGCAGGTGGGCATCACGTTCGTGTTCGCGCAGTCCTTCCACCCCGCGAGCGCGCGCGCGGCCCCGGTGCGCCGCGACCTCGGGGTCCCCACGGTCTTCAACCTCCTCGGCCCGCTCACCAACCCGGCCCGTCCCGGCGCGGCGTCCATCGGCGTCGCCTCGGCCGGCGCGGCGCCGCTCGTCGCCGGCGTCCTCGCACGGCGCGGCACGCGCGCGCTCGTCGTCCGCGGTGACGACGGCCTCGACGAGCTGACGCCGACGGGCCCCGCCGACCTGTGGGAGGTCCGCGGGGGGGAGGTCCTGCGCGGGCGCCTCGACCCCCTCGACCTGGGGGTGGGCCGGGCCCCCGTCTCCGCGCTGCGCGGAGGCGACGCCGCCACCAACGCGGCCGTGGTGAGGAGCGTGCTGGCGGGAGCCGCGGGCCCGGTGCGCGACGCGGTGCTCCTGGGCGCCGCCCTCGCCCTCGTGGCAGCCGATCCCGATGACCCGTCGGCCCCGGTGGAGGAGCGGATGCTCGCGGCCCTGCCGAGGGCGGCCTCCTCGATCGACTCCGGTGCCGCGGCAGGGGTCCTGGACGCGTGGGTCAGCGCCTCGAACGTCTGAGCGTGCCCACCAGGTCTGCCTCGCTCGCGGCGCCGCGCAGCGGGGAGGCCCAGCCTCGCTCGGCGCTCACCAGCCGGACGCCGTCGCCCTCGAGCCATCGGAGCACCATCTCGCTCTCCTCGGAGGTGGCCGCCCCGGGAGCGCCGGGGCGCGCACCGTCGACGCTCTCGGCGGTGAGGGTCAGCGCGTCGACGCAGGGCATCGGGTCCGCCCCGGGCGGGGCGACCGAGGTACCGACGCGGCGTCCGCGCCTCACGCACACCAGCTCCCAGCCGCCGTCGTCGGTGCGGCGGGCGGCGACGACCTCCCCGACGTCCACGAGGGAGCCCACCCGCTGGGCCCTCACGGCGCCCCGCAGGAAGGCGCTCAGCTGCTCGCGCGCCTCCG
>JBBSRD010000224.1:0-5233 GCA_038243415.1 Actinomycetales bacterium
ATGATGTCGATCGCGCCGGAGCGGATCAGCATGTCGGCGATCTCGAGGGCCTGCTCCCCGGTGTCCGGCTGGGAGACCAGCAGGGCGTCGGTGTCCACGCCGAGCTTCTTGGCGTACTCCGGGTCGAGCGCGTGCTCCGCGTCGATGAAGGCGGCGATGCCGCCGGCCTTCTGGGCGTTGGCCACCGCGTGCAGGGCCAGCGAGGTCTTGCCCGAGGACTCCGGCCCGTAGATCTCGACGACGCGGCCGCGGGGCAGGCCCCCGATGCCGAGCGCGACGTCGAGCGCGATGGAGCCCGTCGGGATGACGGCGATGGGAGGCCGGACGTCGTCGCCGAGGCGCATGACCGAGCCCTTGCCGAAGGACTTGTCGATCTGGGCGAGCGCGGCGTCGAGGGACTTGGTGCGGTCGGGCGCTGGTGCGGGCATGGCACTCCTTCTCAGGGCGGCGCCGCCGACCGGGGCGGCGGTGGTGCGCTGGTCTCTGGCTGTCGTGAGGAACCTAGGCGTGGGGTCCGACAGCGGGTGCGCACGAGCGCTGCGCCTGTGGACAACCCCGCGCCGCGACGGCCCCTCACCGCCTCAGGGCAGCAGCAGCCTCTGCAGACGACGGCCGGCCACGACGAGACCGAGCGCCCCCATGACGGCCAGATAGGCGACGTGCAGGAGCAGCCCCGGGCCCACCTCGCCCAGCAGCAGGCTCCGCAGCAGGGCGACCCCGTGATACAGCGGCGTCGCGGCCACGACGGGCTGCAGGGCGTCGGGGTAGGTGGCGAGGGGGAAGAACGTCGCCGAGAACAGGAACAGCGGCACGATCGTCAGCTGCACGAGGTCGAAGTCCGTCCAGCTCCGCATGAACGTCGTCGCCGCGACGCCCACGGCCGCGAAGGCGAAACCGACGAGCCCGGCCGCGGGCAGGGCCGCGAGCGCCCACCACGACGGGACGAGCCCTGCGACGCCGGCCACGACGAGGAAGGCGAGCGCGTACACCTGCCCGCGCAGCAGCGCCCAGGTGATCTCCCCCACGGCGATGTCGCGGGTCCCGAGCGGGGTGGCGAGCACCGAGTCGTACAGGCGGGCGTACTTGAGCTTGAAGAAGATGTTGAAGGTCGAGTCGTAGACCGCGCCGTTCATCGCCGAGCTCGCCATGAGCGCGGGGGCGACGAAGACGGCGTAGGGGACCTGGTCGCCGCCCGGCGTCGTCACCGACCCGACGAGCGCCCCAAGGCCCACCCCGAGCGAGGCGAGGTAGAAGACCGGCTCGAAGAAGCCGCTGGCGACCGTGATCCAGCCGTGGCGCAGGGTACGGAGGTTGCGCTCCACGAGCATCCGCGCCATCCCCGCGCCGGCGGGCAGCGGCAGCGCGCGGGCCAGGCGGGAGGCGGCGGACGCTGCTCCCGGCCGCTGGGGACCTCCCTGCTGAGCCGTGGTCGCCGCCATCACGTCACCATCCGCGAGCGCAGCCCCAGCCGCGCGAGCACCACCCCGAGCACCAGGTAGCCGACGAGCACCGCGACGTGGCCCAGGACCGGCACCAGCTCGGCGGTGCCCAGCGCGAGGCTCCGGCAGGCGTCGACCCCGTGCCACAGCGGGGTGGCCCACCCCACCCACTGCAGCGGCGCGGGCAGCTGGTCGAGGGGGAAGAAGACCCCGGAGAAGAGGAACAGCGGGAGGACGACGAAGCGGACCAGGAGGTTGAACGCCTGGTCGCTCTCGCTGCGGGTGGCGACCGCGTACGTCAGGGCCGCGAAGGCCGTCCCGGTCAGCACGGCGACGGCGACCGCGGCGACCACCCAGGGGCTCGCCACCGCGCCCAGCGCGGTCGCCACCAGCGCGAAGACCGTCGTGGTGACGACGAGGCGCGCCGCTACCCAGGCGAGGTGCCCGGTGACGACGTCGGCCGTGGTCAGAGGCGTGTCGAGCATCGCGTGGTAGGCCCGGTTCCACTTCAGGGCGCCCATCACGGGGAAGGTGGTCTCCCCCACGGCGCTCTGCATGGCCTGCGCGGCCATCACCCCCGGCGCGACGAAGGCGGCGTACGGCACCCCGGCGAGCGCGCCGGCGCCCGAGCCGGAGTCGACGAGGGAGCCGAGCCCGAAACCGAGGCCGGCGAGGAAGAGCAGCGGGGACAGGAAGTCGCTGAAGGCGCTGCCGAACCAGGTGCGGCGGTACGCGGCGAGCCAGTAGGCGCTGACCCGCAGCCACGGGAGCGCGGCCACCGGCCCGCCGCCGTCGACGACCCTCCGGGGCGTGGTGACCGGCACCATCAGTCCACCAGCTGCCGTCCGGTGAGGGCGAGGAACACGTCCTCGAGGCTGGAGCGGCGCACCAGCGCGGAGAGGGGGTGCAGCCCGCGGGGCCCGACGCCGTCCGTCCCGATCCCGGCCGCCGCGCGGTCGCCGTCGCGGGCGTAGAGCAGCAGGCGGTCCGGCAGCACCTCCACCCGGTCCGCGAGGTGGGCGACGTGCGCCTCGAGGGGAGCGTGGTCGTCGACGTCGAAGCGGAGCTCCAGCACCTCGCGGGAGGAGTGCTCCTCGATGAGCGAGCGCGGGGACCCGTGCGCGACGATCCGGCCGCCGTCCATGACGACGAGGCGGTCGCACAGCTGCTCGGCCTCGTCCATGTAGTGGGTGGTGAGCACCAGCGTGGTGCCGCCGCGCTTGAGGCGGAACAGCCGGTCCCACAGCACGTGGCGGGCCTGGGGGTCCAGGCCGGTGGTCGGCTCGTCGAGCAGGAGCAGCTCGGGGTCGTTGACCAGCGACCGGGCGATGGTCAGGCGCCGCTTCATCCCCCCGGACAGCGGCTCGACCTTCGAGCCGGCGCGGTCGGTGAGCTGGGCGAACTCCAGCAGCTCGTCGGCCTTGGCCGCCACGGCCCTGCGGCTCATGCCGAAGTAGCGGCCGTAGACCAGGACGGTCTCCTTGACGGTGAGCTCCTCGTCGAGGGAGTCGCGCTGGGGCACCACCCCGAGGCGCGCGCGGATCGCGGGCCCCTGGGTGGCGGCGTCCATCCCGAGGATGCTCAGCGATCCCGAGGTGGGCGGCGAGACGCAGCCGATCATGCGCATCGTGGAGGACTTGCCCGCGCCGTTCGGGCCGAGGAAGCCGAACGCCTCACCGCGGCGGACCTCGACGTCGATGCCGTCGACGACCACCCGCCCGCCGAAGGCCTTCGTCAGCCCGCGGGCCGCGATCATCACGCCGTGGGGGGCCTGCAGCACGGCGGTCACCCTACGGCTGGCTCGCCCGGGAGGGGCCGAGACCAGCGCGGCGGCCGACGAGCCGGCTCACCCCTCGGGGCGGCGCTCCTCGTCCAGGGCGCTCCAGCGCTGGCGCTCCGGCACGTCGAGGGCGTCGCACAGCGCCACCCACGCGGCCCCGGGGTCCACGCCGTCGTCCATGGCCGCCGCCGCGGTGCGGTCCCCGAGGGCGCCGAGCACGAGGTCGGCGACGACGGACTCCGACCGCGAGCGCCCGAGGACGTCGTCGGACAGGACGGTGAACTCGCTGCGACGCACCCGTGAAGCGTGACAGAGCCGCCCCGCGGCGGCGCGCGGTGGGCGAGCGGGCCCGGGGACGGCGGTGCGACGCTGGACCCATGCAGCCGACACCCACGATGCGCGCCTGGGCGCGCCCCACCTTCCACGTCGTCGCGGTCGCCGAGGCGCTGTCCTGGCTCCTGCTGCTGTCGGGCATGTGGAGGGCCTACGTCTCCGGTGACGGGCGAGGAGGCATCGAGCTGTTCGGCCCGATCCACGGCGGGGTCTTCGTGGCCTTCGTCGTCGTCACGCTCGTGGCCGCGTGGACGCTGCGCTGGAGCGTCTGGACCACCCTGCTCGCCCTGGCTGCCGCCGTCCCGCCGCTGGCCACGGTGATCTTCGACGTGGTGGCCTCCCGCAGGGGCCTGCTCGACGACCAGCGTGCGGTGTCGGCGGTCGGTGGCACCATCGCCAAGTGAGCGACGACGTCCTCGACCGCTTCTCCCCCGCAGCGTCGGAGTGGTTCCGCGGCGCCTTCCACGCGCCCACGCCCGCGCAGGACGGGGCGTGGCGCGCGATCAGCAGCGGCGACCACACCCTCGTCGTCGCGCCGACGGGCTCGGGCAAGACGCTGTCGGCCTTCCTCTGGGCGCTGGACCGTCTGGCGTCCTCGCCGGTGCCGGAGGTGAAGGAGCAGCGCTGCCGGGTCCTGTACGTCTCGCCGCTGAAGGCGCTCGCCACCGACGTCGAGCGGAACCTGCGCGCGCCGCTCACCGGGATGCGGCACGCCGCGATGCGCCTGGACCTGCCCGTGCCCGAGGTCGCCGTGGCGCTGCGCTCCGGGGACACCCCTCCGGAGGAGCGGCGCGCCTTCACGCGCACACCGCCGGACGTGCTCATCACCACGCCGGAGTCGCTGTTCCTGCTGATGACCTCCAAGGCCCGCGAGACCCTCGCCGGGGTCCAGACGATCATCGTCGACGAGGTGCACGCTGTCGCCGGGACCAAGCGCGGCGCGCACCTGGCGCTGACCCTCGAGCGCCTCGACGCGTCGTTGCCGGCCCCGGCGCAGCGCATCGGGCTCTCCGCGACGGTGCGCCCCGTCGAGGACGTCGCCCGCTTCCTCGCCGGCACCCGGGGGGTGGCGGACGGCGGCCGGCGCACGACGGTGGTGCAGCCCCCGTCGGTCAAGGAGTGGGACCTGCGGGTGGTCGTCCCCGTCCCGGACATGGAGGACCTCTCCAAGACCCCTCCACGGAGCGAGCCCGGGCCGCCAGCCCCGACCGCCAGCCGCGACGGTGAGGCCGCGCTGCCCACGCACGTCGACGACGACCTCGCGGGCCTGCTGGCCTCGGCGGCGCCGGAACCGGTGACGTCGATCTGGCCCGCGGTCGAGGAGCGGATCGTCGACCTCGTCGCGGCCCACCGCTCCACCATCGTCTTCGCCAACTCCCGCCGCCTCGCCGAGCGCCTGACGAACCGGCTCAACGAGGTGTGGGAGGAGCGCACCCGCGTCGACGAGCCGGAGGCCACCGAGGAGGAGGCGACGGAAGCCACCGGGGAGGAGGCGCCCGCCACCGCTCTGCCCCGCCGGACGCCGGCGCAGGTGATGGCCCAGGCCGGGACGTCCGCTCCGGTGCCCGCCGTGCTCGCCCGCGCCCACCACGGCTCGGTCAGCCGCGAGCAGCGCGCGCTCATCGAGGACGACCTGAAGTCCGGGCGCCTGCCCGCGGTGGTCGCCACCTCCTCCCTCGAG
>JBBSRD010000225.1:0-5183 GCA_038243415.1 Actinomycetales bacterium
CATCGTCGTCGCGCTCGTCGCCGCCCTGCTCGCGGGGGGCCTCGCGACCGCCATCGGCTTCGCGACGCGCCCGGAGCCGCAGGTCGTCGCCGCGCCGGAGTCCAGCTCCAGCGAGCCCGAGCCCAGCGGCGACCCGGCGCAGTCGGTGCCGCTGACCACTGCCGTCAACTGGAACACCCTGGCTCAGCGCGTCCAGCCCTCGGTGGTCACCATCCGCGTCGCCAGCCAGCAGAGGGCGGGAGCGGGCACCGGCGTCATCATCGACAAGCTCGGTCACGTCCTCACGAACAACCACGTCGCCACCGGCGCCGGCGAGGGCGCCCAGATCCAGGTGACGCTGTCCGACGGCCGGCTCTACGGCGCGGAGGTCACGGGTCTCGACCCCAGCACCGACCTCGCCGTCCTCCAGGTCCAGGACCCTCCGGACGACCTGAACCCCGCCGTCTTCGGCCGCTCCTCCGACGTGCAGGTGGGCCAGCAGGTGATGGCCGTCGGCAACCCGCTCGGGCTCTCCGACACGGTCACCACCGGCATCATCTCGGCGCTGAACCGCCCGGTCGCCACCCCGGTCAGCGGGCAGGAGGCCCCGCAGGGGAGCCCCCTCGGCGGGCAGGGCGGGCAGCAGGGCGGCGAGCCCGTCATCACCAACGCCCTCCAGACCGACGCCGCCATCAACGAGGGCAACTCCGGCGGCCCCCTCGTCGACGCGACCGGGCGCGTGATCGGCATCAACTCCGCGATCGCCACCAGCTCAGAGGGTGGCGGCTCGGTGGGCCTCGGCTTCGCCATCCCCGCCGACGAGGCCAAGCGCGTCTCGACCCAGCTCGTCACCGACGGCGTCGCCACCCATGCCCGGCTCGGCGTGCAGCCGGGCAACCGCGCGGGCACGGCCACCGTCGAGGGCACCACCCGGCAGTCCGCCACCGTGGCGGGCGTCGTGCCGGCCAGCCCCGCGGAGCAGGCAGGCCTGCTGCAGGGCGACGAGATCATCGCCGTCGACGAGGTGCCGACCCCCGGCACGGAGTCCCTCGTCGCGATCGTCCGCCAGCACGCCCCCGGCGACCGCGTGACGCTCACCCTGGTCCGGAAGGGCCAGGAGGAAGAGGTCGCCGTCGAGCTCGGCGCCCAGGAGCAGTAGGGGCAGCGGGGCAGCGGCCGGATCGGGCACGCTGACCGCCATGAGCCCCTCCCTCGTCGCCGGCGTCGACTCCTCCACCCAGGCCTGCAAGGTCGTCGTGCGCGAGGCCGCGACCGGTCGGCTGGTGCGCGAGGGGCGCGCGAGCCACCCCGACGGCACCGAGGTCCACCCGCGCCGCTGGGAGGACGCGCTGCGCGCCGCCATCGAGGACGCCGGGGGCCTGGACGGCGTCGAGGCGGTCTCCGTCGGGGGCCAGCAGCACGGGATGGTCGCCCTCGACGAGCACGGCGAGGTGGTCCGCGAGGCGCTGCTGTGGAACGACACCCGCAGCGCCGCGTCCGCGGGCGACCTCGTGCGCGACCTCGGGGACGGCGACGAGGCCGTGGGCCGCCAGCGCTTCGCCGACTCCGTGGGCGTGGTGCCGCGGGCCTCCTTCACCGGGGCGAAGCTGCGGTGGATGGCCGACCACGAGCCGCACCGCGCCGACGCCACGGCGGCCGTCGCCCTCCCCCACGACTGGCTGTCCTGGCGCCTCGCCGGCGCGGGGCAGGGCGGGTCCGGGTCGAGCAGAGCGGGCCTGGCGGACCTGTTCACCGACCGCGGCGACGCGTCGGGCACCGCGTACTTCTCCGCGCGCACCGGGGAGTACCGCGCGGACCTGCTCGAGCTCGCGACGCGCGGGAGGAAGCCGGCGCTGCCGCGGGTGGCGGGGCCCTCGGAGTCCTGCGGCGCCGTCGAGGCCTCCTGGGGCGCGGCACCGGGGGCGGTCCTGGGCCCCGGCACCGGCGACAACGCGGCGGCCGCCTTCGGGCTCGACGCCGGCGCCGGTGACGTGGTGGTCTCCCTGGGGACCTCCGGCACGGTCTCGGCGGTCTCCGACACCGCGCCCGCCGACCCGTCGGGCATCGTCGCGGGCTTCGCCGACGCGTCGGGACGCCAGCTCCCCCTGGTGTGCACGCTCAACGCCGCCCGGGTCCTCAGCGCCACGGCGAGGCTGCTGGGCGTCGACCTCGAGGAGCTCTCGCGGCTCGCGCTCGCCGCCGCTCCGGGCGCCGGCGGCCTCGTCCTCGTGCCGTACCTCGAGGGCGAGCGCACCCCGGACCGCCCGGAGGCGACCGGCGCGCTGCACGGCATGACGCTGGCGACCATGGCGCCGGGGCACCTCGCCCGCGCTGCGGTGGAGGGCCTGCTGTGCTCGATGGCCGACGGCATCGACGCCCTGGCCGGCCAGGGCACGCAGGTCAGCCGGGTGCTGCTCATCGGCGGCGCGGCCCGCTCCGAGGCGGTCCGCCAGGTCGCGGCGCAGGTCCTGGGGCGCGAGGTCGTGGTCCCGGCCCCCGGCGAGCACGTCGCCGACGGCGCCGCCCGCCAGGCGGCCTGGGTGCTCTCCGGCGCCGACGAGCCGCCGGTCTGGGGCGGGTCCGGCTCGGCGGGGGCCACGGTCGTCCCGGCGGACGCCAGCGGCGACGGCGAGGCCGTGCGCGCCCGCTACGCCCGGGTGCGGGACCTCACCGACGGCGTCTGAGGCCTTCTCGCACGGCTTCCCGCGCGGCGCGGCGGCGGCCCGGGTGAGACGCTGCCGCGCATGGACGACCAGCGCCCCTCCCCCGCGACCCGCGTCGTGGTGGTCGGCGGCGGCTTCGGCGGCATGTCGGCGGTGCGCCACCTCGCCTCCTCGCCGGTCGCCGACCGCCTCGAGATCACCCTCCTGGACCGCAGCACCACCCACGTGTTCCAGCCGCTGCTCTACCAGTGCGCGACCGGGGTGCTCTCGACCGGCTCGATCACCCGCCCGCTGAGGGCGGAGTTCGCTGACGACGCCAGCGTCCGCACGCTCCTGGGCGAGGCCCACGCCGTCGACGCGCAGGCGCGGACGATCACCGCGGCGCGCTCGGACGGCACGACCTTCGACCTCGGCTACGACCAGCTGGTGGTGGCGACCGGCACCCAGCAGGCCTACTTCGGCCACCCCGAGTACCGGCGGCTGGCGCCGGGGATGAAGACCATCGACGACGCCGCCGAGATCCGGCGCCGGGTGTTCTCCGCCTTCGAGATGGCCGAGACGCTCCCGACGGCGGAGGAGCGAGCGCCGTGGCTGACGTTCGTCGTCACCGGCGGCGGACCGACCGGGGTGGAGCTGGCGGGGCAGATCCGCGAGCTGGCGACCCACACCCTGAACCGTGAGTTCCGCACCATCGACTCCGCGGAGGCGCGCGTGGTGCTCGTGCACGGCGGGAACGCGGTGCTGGAGCAGTTCGGGCCCTCGCTGGCCCGCAAGGCCACCGCCGCCCTGGAGCACCTGGGCGTGGAGCTGGTGCTGGGCGCGCACGTCACCGGCGTCACCGAGGAGGGCGTGGAGGTCACCGCGAAGGACGGGCCGGTGAGCCACCACGCCGCCCGCACCGTGCTGTGGACCGCCGGGCAGGAGGCGACGCCGTTCGCGCGGACCCTGGCGCAGGCGCTTGGGGCGCAGACCGACCACGGCGGCCGCCTCAAGGTCCGCGACGACCTCACGGTGGAGGGGCACCGCGACGTGTTCGTCATCGGGGACCTCATCGACCTGCGCGACCTGCCGGGCCTCGCGGAGGTCGCGATGCAGGGCGGGCGCCACGTCGCACGGTCGATCACCGCCACGGTCGAGGGCAGGTCGACCGACCGCACGCGGTTCCGCTACCGGGACCTGGGGTCCGCGGCCTACATCGCGCGCGGCCAGGCCGTGGTCTCCGCCGGACCGCTGCGGCTGTCCGGCCGGCTCGGCTGGGTGGCCTGGGGATTCATCCACATCGCCTTCCTCACGGGGTTCTCCAACCGGGCCTCCACCCTAGCCGTGTGGTTCCTGTCCATCGCGGGGGCCAGGCGGACCCAGCGGGCGCTGCTCTCCGCCGACGTCGAGGCCGCGCCGCAGCCCTACCGCACGAGCGACGGCCCCGCGGCCTGAGACGACCAGCAGCCCCGCAGCGATCTCCCAGCGGACGTCCAGGCTGTGAGCGCATCCTCGAGCCATGCCCCCCACCACCGAGGCGCGCCTGCTGGTCGTCGACGACGAGCCGAACATCCGTGAGCTGCTCAGCACCTCGCTGCGCTTCGCCGGGTTCGAGGTCCACACCGCCGCCGACGGCGCCGAGGCGCTGCGCCAGGCGGAGATCACCCGGCCGGACCTCGTCGTCCTCGACGTCATGCTCCCCGACCTCGACGGCTTCGCCGTCACCCGGCGCCTGCGCGAGCGCGGCCGCGAGGTCCCCGTGCTCTTCCTCACCGCCAAGGACGACGTGGCCGACCGCGTGACCGGCCTGACGGTGGGCGGTGACGACTACGTCACCAAGCCGTTCAGCCTCGATGAGATCGTCGCGCGCATCAAGGCTATCCTCCGGCGCACCATGCACGCCGACGAAGACGCCGTCATCCGTGCCGGTGAACTGACGATGGACCAGGACACGCACGAGGTACTGGTTGGCGACGTGCCGATCGAGCTCAGCCCGACCGAGTTCAAGCTGCTGCGCTACCTCATGCTGAACCCCAACCGGGTGCTCTCGAAGGCGCAGATCCTCGACCACGTCTGGGAGTACGACTTCAACGGAGACGCCGGGATCGTGGAGTCTTATATTTCCTACCTGCGCCGCAAGGTCGATGCCCACTCCAGTGAATCGCTGATCCAGACCAAACGCGGTTTCGGGTACATGCTGAAGGCCGCCAAGGCATAGTCACAGGCTGCGCCCGTACACTGAGGGCCTGATGCACGAGTCACTCACTGAGCGCTGGAGCCACATCTCCCTCCGCTCCAAAGTCACCGGCGTGACGGTGCTGATGCTGACCCTCGGACTGCTGGTGTCGGGTATCGGCACGATGACCATGCTTGAAAAGTATGTGGTGCAGCAGGTGGATGCGCGGCTGCACACGGAGGCGCAGAAGGCGCTGAACGATTTTTCGGGGCACGCAATCAGCGAGGGCAGCGCGAACGGCGTGTCCTCCGAATATTTCGTCGCCCTCTACGACCAGGACGGCGATCTGCATGCCAGCACCTGGGGGGAACTTCCGCAGTCCGAGA
>JBBSRD010000226.1:0-5139 GCA_038243415.1 Actinomycetales bacterium
AGGGGACGGTGTGGCAGCGCGCCGGGCGGGTCGTGGTCGACGGCGCGACGTGGCGGGCGCTCGCCTGGGTGCTGCTGGTGCCCCTGCTCGGCCTGGTGTGGACCGTGGTGGTCGTGGGGCTGTGGGCCGCGGCGCTGGTGCTGGTGACGGCGCCGCTGTGGGCCTCCCTGGTCGGGGGCACCGGCGCGCCGGTGTGGGTCACCGTCGGCGCCGGCACCAGTGCGTCGGTGCCCTTCGGGTGGCTCTTCGAGCCGGTGGGCGCCACGGTCGCGGTGGTCGCCGGCCTGCTCCTCGTCCCCGCGGCGCTGCTGGCCGCCTCGGGGGCCGCCCGCGCCGACGGCGCCCTGGCCCGCGTGCTCCTCGGTGCCAGCGCCGTGGCCGCGCTGGACCGTCGGGTCGTGGCGCTGACCCTCACCCGTCAGGCGGCCGTCGACGCCGCGGACGCGGAGCGGCGCCGCATCGAGCGTGACCTGCACGACGGCGCCCAGCAGCGCCTCGTGGCCCTCGCCGTCACCCTCGGCATGGCCTCGAGCGCGCTGGAGGACGACGAGGGCGCCTCACCCCGGGCCCGCGAGCTGGTCCTGGTCGCCCACGGGGAGGCGAAGGCCGCCGTGGCCGAGCTGCGCGACCTCGCCCGCGGCATCCACCCCGCCGTGCTGACCGACCGCGGGCTCGACGCCGCGCTCTCCGCCCTGGCCGCGCGCTGCCCCGTCCCCGTCGCCGTCGCCGTCACCCCCGGCGCCCAGGAGCGCTGCACCCCGACCGTGGAGGCCACCGCGTACTTCGTCGTGGCCGAGGCTCTCACCAACGTCGCCCGCCACTCCGGGGCGAGCCGGGCCCGCGTGGTGGTCGACCGGCTCGGGGACCGGCTGCACCTGCTCGTCGAGGACGACGGGCGCGGCGGCGCACGGGCCGCCATCGGCGGCGGTCTGGCCGGGCTGGCCCAGCGGGTCGCCGGGGTGGACGGCGCGCTGAGCGTGACCAGCCCGCCGGGTGGGCCCACCCTCCTGCGCGTCGACCTCCCGTGCGCGCCGTGAGCCCTCAGGACGCAGCGGGGGCCGACCCGACCCCTCCTCCCCCGCTGCGGGTGGTCATCGCCGAGGACTCGGTGCTGCTCCGCGAGGGCCTGGTGCGCCTGCTCACGGACGCCGGCCTCGCGGTGGTCGCCGCCGTCGGGACCGCCGAGGACCTCCTGCGGGCGGTCGACACCCTCGCTGCCGGGGACGGCGGAGCGCCCGACGTCGCCATCGTCGACGTGCGGATGCCTCCGACGCACACCGACGAGGGGATCCGCGCCGCCCTGGTGCTGAGGGCCGGGCACCCCGCGCTGGGGGTGCTGGTGCTCTCCCAGTACGTCGAGGAGCGTTACGCCCGCGACCTGCTCGGCAGCTCGCGGGCCCGCAGCGGAGGCGTCGGGTACCTGCTGAAGGACCGCGTGGCCGACGTGCGCGAGTTCGTCGACGCGGTCCGCAGGGTCGCGGCGGGGCAGACCGCCCTGGACCCCGAGGTGGTGGGCCAGCTCGTCGCCCGCAGCACCACCGGCTCCCCCGTGGCGGCCCTGACCGCGCGGGAGCGGGACGTCCTCGGGCTGATGGCCGAGGGACGGACGAACGCCGCCGTCGCGGCGGCGCTGTTCGTCACCGACGGTGCGGTGGAGAAGCACGTCTCGAGCATCTTCAGCAAGCTCGGGCTGGCCCCCACCACCAGCGACCACCGGCGCGTGCTGGCGGTCCTCGCACACCTCGAGCACGGCGACGCCGACCCGAGCACCACCGCGCCCCCCTCACCGCCCACCCGGAGGATCCCGTGACCGCGACCCTGGACCACCCCCTCCTCTCCCCCGGGGCCCGCGCGGACGACCCGCAGGACGGCGGGAGACCGCCTCGTCGAGCGGGCGGTGCGGTGCTGGTCGTGCTCGGGTTGGTGGTGGCCGCGGCCCTCGTGGTCGCGGTGGCGCTGACCGTCGTGGGCGTGCTCGTCCGCCAGCAGGTGACCACCCGCGAGACCCTCTCCGGGGTCGATGCCGCGGCGCTGGACCTGAGGTGCAGCGGTGACGTGAGCGTGGTCGCCGACGTGGCGCTGGCGCCGGGGACCGCGGAGGTGACGTGGAGCGAGCACTGGTCGACCTCGCGACCCCGTCACGGCGCGGAGGTGGTCGACGGCCGGCTCGCGCTGTCCTCGGCGGACTGCGCGAGCCTCTCCTTCGGGAGCTCCGCGGGCAGCGACGTGGCCCTGCGCCTGCCGGAGGGAGCCACCGTCATGGTCGAGAACGAGGTCGGAGACGTCACGACCAGCGGGGCCACCGGCGACGTGACGGTGACGACCGCCGTGGGCGACGTCGACGTCAGGGACGCCGAGGGGGCCGTGACGGTGAGCACCGACGTCGGGGACGTCGCGCTCTCCGGGCGCGTGGGCTCGGCCGACGTGGACCTCGGCACCGGCGACGTGAGGGTCCGCAGCTCGACCGTGCCCGACGACCTCCGCGTCGAGAGCGGCGTGGGGGACGTCGACGTGGGCCTCCCCGCCGCCGGCTCCTACGACGTCTCGGCGGGGACCGGCGTCGGTGACACCGCGGTCACCGTCGACGACCAGCCGGGCGCCCCGAGCCGCATCGCCGTGAGCGTCGGGTTCGGGGACGCCACGGTGCGCCCGCTCGGCTGAGAGCGCCCGATCAGCTGAGGGCGTCCCGCAGGTCGGCGACGTGCGGGCTGATCGCGGGGTCGAAGCCGGAGCCCAGCGCCAGGTAGGGGCCCGCGACGTCGGTGCGGGCCACGAGGCGGGCCAGGCGCTCCAGGCCGGAGGTCTCCGTCGGGCCCGCGGACCCGACGGAGACCTCCGAGACCCGCACGCCGGAGCGCTCGGCGATGTCCAGCACGGCGCTGGTGGCGGGGCCCCGCGTGTCCGGGGTGGTCTCGGTGAGGAGCAGCAGGCGCAGGCGCGGTCCGCTCGGCCCGTCGAGGTAGGGATCGAGGAACAGGTCGTCCAGGGCGTCGCCGCCCGCCGCCGCTGCCGCGCCGGCGAGCGGACCTCCGAAGGTGGCGACCACGTCGCCGGCGTCGTCGGGGAGGGTGCCCGCGAGCGCCGGCACGCGGGCGGTGCGGGCGAGCACGGACGCCGCCCGTCGGGCTGCGACGGCGGCCAGCGGGCCGTCGCCGAGCACCACCGGGATGCTCCCCGCGAGCTCGAGGGCCAGGGTCTTGGCGGGGTTGACGAACACCGCCGAGGACGGGCGGGCCGTCTCGGCCTCGTCGTCGAGGGCGTCGGCCACGGCCATGAGGTCCTCGGGGGAGGCGGTGAAGAGCCCGAGGCGGTCGCCGGCGAGCAGCACCGGGGTCAGGAGGGACCACAGGGCCGTGCGGGTGGTCGGCGCGGACACCGCGCCGGCGGACGGCGGGGGCGTGGCGACGTGCAGGCCTCTGACCTGCTCGGACACCCTGGCCATGGAGGAGTCGGCGCGCCCGATCGTCAGGACGCGCGCGCCGCGGCGCCCCGCCTCGGCGAGCAGCCTCACCCCCGGCGCGGACCGCCCGGACAGGGACGCCCCGACGACGAGGTCCAGGGGACCGACCCAGCCCGGGAGCGCGTCGCCGGTGCGGACGACCACGGGCCCCGGGGAGGAGGCGCCGGCCAGCGCCGCGATGGCGGCGCCGATGACCGCCGAGCCGCCCCGCGCGGCGACCACCACGGAGCGCGGGCGGTCCCCGGGGTCCAGGCGCGAGATCCCCGACTCCTCCGAGACCTCCACGGCGCGCCGGACCTGGGCGCCGGCGCCGGCCAGCGCGCGCAGGACCCCGGAGGGGTCGGCGCCGGCGAGGGCCTCCTCGTCGTCGAGGAGGGACTCGTCGAGGGTCGAGGCCCGCGCGGGCTCGGGCGGGAGGTCCAGGGGGTCACGCTCGTCGTCCACGGGCACGACGCTACCCACTGCGGTGCGCCGTCACCCCCGGCGAGCTCTCACCCGCTGCATCCCGGTCACCTCCTGCAGCCCGGAGGGCCCGGAGAGCGCAAGAGGCGACCACGGTGCGGGGCGTGGAGGGTGGGACGACGGGTCAGGCGCGGACGGCGGCGAGCACCTCGTCGCGCACGCGCTCCATCGTCGCGGCGTCCTGGCCCTCGACGTTGAGGCGCAGCAGCGGCTCGGTGTTGGACGGCCGCAGGTTGAACCACCACCACGGGGAGGCCCCGTCCGGGGAGGAGACGGTCAGCCCGTCGAAGGTGTCGGTCCCCGCGCCGGCGTCCTCGTGCTGGGCGCGGACCCGCGCGGTGACGGCGGCGGCGTCGTCCACGGTGGAGTTGATCTCGCCGCTGGCCGCGTAGGGGTCGTACTCGGCGGTGAGGGTGGACAGCGCCGCGGTGCCCTCCCCCAGGGCCGCGAGGACGTGCATCGCCGCGAGCATCCCGGTGTCGGCGCCCCAGAAGTCCGCGAAGTAGTAGTGCGCGGAGTGCTCGCCGCCGAAGACCGCGCCGGTGCGCGCCATCTCGCCCTTGATGAAGCTGTGGCCCACGCGGGTCCGCACCGCGGTGGCGCCGGCGGCCTCCACCAGCTCGGGCACGGCGCGGGAGGTGATGAGGTTGTGCAGGACCACCGACCGAGGCGGTGCGGCGGACGCGTCGGCGGGCTCGGCGGAGCGGGCCCTGGCGATCTCGCGCAGGGCCACGAGCGCGGTGATGGCCGACGGGCTGACGGCCTCGCCCCGCTCGTCGATGACGAAGCACCGGTCGGCGTCGCCGTCGAAGGCCAGGCCGAGGTCGGCCCCGTGCTCGACGACGGCCCGCTGCAGGTCCACGAGGTTCGCCGGGTCGAGGGGGTTCGCCTCGTGGTTGGGGAACGTGCCGTCGAGCTCGAAGAACAGCTGCAGCACGTCCAGCGGCAGCGCGGGCAGCCCTGCTGCCTCGCCGAGGACGGCCGGGGTCGTGAGGCCGCCCATGCCGTTGCCCGCGTCGACGACCACGGTCAGCGGACGGCTGCCGCTGAGGTCCACGAGGGAGCGCAGGTGCGCGGCGTAGTCGGCCAGCACCTCGGAGCGCCCGAGCGTGCCGGGCCGCTCCGCGGTGGGGAGCGCGGCGTCGCCGTCGAGGTAGGACTGGGCCAGCTCCCTCACCTGGGCGAGCCCGCTGTCCTCCCCCACCGGCTTGGCGCCG
>JBBSRD010000227.1:0-5134 GCA_038243415.1 Actinomycetales bacterium
CGCCGTCGCTGGCGCCTATGACGACAACGACGACACGAGCTACGCCGAGACCGAGCAGTACTGACCCACCGTCGGGCGCTCGTCCTCACGGCGGGCGCCACGGCGACCACCTACCGACCGCACCGTCCTTGACTGGAGACACCGATCATGCCTACGCCCACCAAGGGTCCCCGTCTGGGGAGCGGCCCAGCCCACCAGCGGCTGCTGCTCGCCGGTCTCGCGACCCAGCTCTTCGAGCACCGCAGCATCACCACCACGGAGGCGAAGGCCCGCCGGCTGCGCCCCTATGCCGAGCGGCTGGTGACCTTCGCCAAGAAGGGTGACCTCGCCTCGCGGCGCCAGGTCATGAAGGTGGTGCGTGACAAGAGCGTGGTGCACGAGCTCTTCACGGAGATCGCACCCGCGGTGGCCGACCGTCGCGGCGGGTACACCCGCATCACGAAGATCGCCCCGCGGAAGGGCGACAACGCGCCGCTGGCCGTCATCGAGCTCGTCCTCGAGCCCGTCTCGTCCACCAGCCGTGAGGCCGAGGCCGCCACGGCCCGCGCCGCCCGTGGGAACGTGGCCTCCGCTCCGGCGTCCGCCGCCCCCGCAGCCGCTGCTGACGAGACCGACGTCGAGGACGGCGGCGACGTCGTCGCCGCCGTCGCTGTCGAGGAGGTCGCGCCCGGCGTGGTCGTCGAGGACGTCGTCGTCGAGGACCCGGCCACCGGCGTGGTGGTCGAGGACGTCGTGGTCGAGGACGTCGTCTCCGGGGAGGCCGTCGAGGTCGTCGCCGTGGACGAGCCCGACGCGACCACCGCTGAGAACGGTGAGCCGCGCGCCTGAGGGCGCCGCGGTTGCCGCGACCATGACGAGCCCACCCTCCCCGGCCGGGGACGGTGGGCTCGTCCGTGTCCGCATCGATCTCGCCTACGACGGCGCCGGCTTCTCCGGGTGGGCCGCTCAACCGGGTCTGCGCACGGTCCAGGGGGACCTCGAGGCGGCGCTGGCGCGGGTGGTCCGGGTGCCGCGCGTGTCCACGGTGGTGGCCGGGCGCACCGACGCGGGCGTGCACGCCCGGGGGCAGGTGGTCCACGCCGACGTCCCCTCCGCCTCGCTGGAGGGGGTGCGCGGGCGCTATCGCGGCACGGCGGTCGAGGCCCTGGCCGCCCGGTTGCGCGGCGTCCTCGGCGACGACGTGGCGATCACGGCCACGAGCCTGGCGCCCCCGGGCTTCGACGCCCGGTTCTCGGCGCTGCGCCGCGCCTACACGTACCGGTTGAGCGACGACCCCGCCGGACCCTCGCCGCTGCGCCGTCACGACGTGGCGTCGGTCGACGGGCCGCTCGACGTGGAGGCCATGGGCCGCGCGGGGGAGATGCTGCTGGGTCTCCACGACTTCTCGGCCTTCTGCCGCCGCCGCGAGGGTGCCACGACGGTACGCACGCTGCAGCAGGTCCTGGTCAGCCGCGGCGGGCCGCTCATCGAGGGGACGGCAGCTCCCGAGGGGGTGCTCCCGCTCGTCGTGGTCGACGTGGTGGCCGACGCCTTCTGCCACTCGATGGTCCGCTCGCTGGTGG
Organism: Actinomycetales bacterium; assembly: GCA_038243415.1. Classification (GTDB taxonomy): domain Bacteria; phylum Actinomycetota; class Actinomycetes; order Actinomycetales; family Quadrisphaeraceae; genus CADCUY01. Next base: position 1,563 of record JBBSRD010000227.1, read on the forward strand.
GCTCGCTGGTCTCCGTGGGCCAGGGCCGGGCCGACGAGGCCTGGCCCTCACGGGTCCTCGCCGGTCGGGTCCGCGACGGTGCGGTGCACGTGTCGGCTGCCCACGGGCTCGTGCTCGAGCGGGTGGACTACCCGGAGCCGTCCGGGATGGCCGCCCGGGCCGGGCAGGCGCGCAGCCGCCGTGGCACCCTCGAGGCATGACCGAGCAGCCCCCCAGCACCGACACGCCGACCGACCGCCTCGACGACCTGAGCGCCTCCGCCCTGGAGGGGACGTCCAGCGTGGAGCGGGCCACCCCGGTGGAGCCGGAGCCGGTCGACCACGACGGCGTGATGGAGGTCGGGGACATCAACGACGGCCGAGTGGACGACGCGATGGTCGCGGAGTCCTGGTCGCCGCCGGAGCGTGAGCACCACGTCGGCAGGGTCGGCCTGGTCCCGAGCGAGCAGGGACGCCCCGAGACCCTGGACGAGCGCCTGGCCGAGGAGGAGCCGGACGTCGCGGTCGGCGGTGGCGGCGACCTGGGCGCCGGCACGGAGTCCTACCCCGCGGACGAGGACACCGACGGCGAGCTCCTCGACGACGAGGTGGGCCGCGTGCGCGCCGGGCGGCTCGTGGATCCGTCGCAGGGAGGCGGGCCGGACGTCGAGTCCTCCGAGATCGCCACGGACGTGGGCACCGACGGGGGTGCGGCCAGCGCCGAGGAGGCCGCCGTGCACATCGTGGGCGACGACAACGGCGACGACATCGACCCGCTGCCGGACGCGGACCAGCCCGCGCACTGAGGCCGCTCGATCCGGCCCTGGACGGGGTCCGCGGCGCCTCGTACGGGCGGGCGGTGGCGGGGCGCTTTGACCCACGGCCCACCGCCCGGCTACCATCACTCAACGACGCGCTCCGCCATGCCTGGTCCGTCCAGGCCCAGCGACTCCGCCCCCCTCGGGGGACGGTCTCCGGGCGACACGCGTCCTCCATCCAGCACCACGTCCACGAGCACCAGCCCGGCGCGCTCCGCCGAGGCGGTCGCCGACACCACGAGCGAAGGTCACCAGTGCGCACGTTCACCCCGAAGCCCGACCAGGTCGAGCGCGAGTGGCTCGTCATCGACGCCACCGACGTCGTGCTCGGGCGTCTCGCCAGCCAGACCGCGCGCCTGCTGCGCGGCAAGCACAAGGCGATCTTCGCTCCCCACGTCGACCCGGGCGACCACGTCATCATCATCAACGCCTCGAAGGTCGTCCTGACCGGCTCGAAGGCCGAGAAGAAGCTGGCCTACCGCCACTCCGGCTTCCCGGGCGGCCTGAAGTCCGAGGTCTACACCGACCTGCTGGCCCGCGACCCGCGCAAGGCCGTGGAGAAGGCCGTGCAGGGCATGCTCCCGCACAACTCCCTCGGCACCGCCGTCGCCGCGAAGCTCAAGGTCTACTCCGGAGCCGAGCACCCCCACGCGGCCCAGCAGCCGACCCCGTACACCATCCACCAGGTCGCGCAGACCGCCTGAGACGCCCGGGCAGCCCTGGGGACAGGGCGCGCGAGCAGGAAGAGACACCCGTGACGCAGAGCACCGACGCGCTGGAGGTCGAGGCCGAGGGCCTCGACGAGGACGCGCCCACCAGCTACACCAGCTCGACCCCGGAGATCGCCAACACCGGCGCCTCCATCACCGCGCCGTCCGCCGCGACCGGTCGCCGCAAGCAGGCCATCGCCCGCGTGCGCATCGTTCCCGGCACCGGCAACTGGACCATCAACGGTCGCGACCTCGACGGGTACTTCCCGAACAAGGTCCACCAGCAGCTGGTGAACGACCCGTTCAAGGTCACCGGCGTCGAGGGCCGCTTCGACGTCATCGCCCGCATCGGCGGCGGCGGCGTCTCCGGTCAGGCAGGAGCGCTCCGCCTGGGCGTGGCCCGCTCCTTGAACGCCCTCGACGTGGAGGCCAACCGGGCTCTGCTGAAGAGCGAGGGCTTCCTCACCCGTGACGCACGGGTCAAGGAGCGCAACAAGGCAGGCCTCAAGAAGGCCCGCAAGGCTCCTCAGTACTCCAAGCGCTGAGCGAGAGCCCAGCCGGGACCGGCCCCGCGGCGACGACGCCGCGGGGCCGTCTCTTCGGCACCGACGGCGTGCGAGGTCGCGCCAACGTCGACGTCACCGCGGAGCTGGCGCTCGACCTCGCAGTCGCTGCCGCCCACGTGCTCGGCGACACGGGAGCCTTCGGCGGTCACCGGCCGTGCGCCGTGGTCGGTCGCGACCCGCGCATCTCGGGCGCGTTCCTGTCCGCCGCCACCTGCGCGGGCCTGGCCAGCGCCGGGGTGGACGTCGTGGACGTCGGCGTGCTGCCCACACCGGGGATCGCCCAGGCGGTCGCAGCGATCGGCGCCGACCTCGGCGTCGTCATCTCCGCGTCCCACAACCCCGTGCCGGACAACGGCATCAAGTTCTTCGCCCGCGGCGGGCACAAGCTCGCCGACGATCTCGAGGACGAGATCGAGGTGCGCCTGCGCGAGCCGTGGCGCCGCCCGACCGGGACCGACGTCGGCCGCATCACCACCGAGCCGCTGGCCGCCGAGCGCTACGTCGACTTCCTCGTCTCGACCCTCGAGGGCCGCGGCCGCGCCGCGGCGGACCCGGGATCGAGGCCGCTGGCGGGGCTCACGGTCGTCGTGGACTGCGCCCACGGCGCCGCCTCCGGGGTGGGCCCTCCCGCCCTGCAGCGCGCCGGGGCCGACGTCGTGGTCATCGGGGCCGACCCCGACGGGACCAACACCAACGACGGCGTGGGGTCCACGCACCTGGGACCGTTGCGTGAGGCCGTGCTCTCCCACGGCGCGGACGCCGGGATCGCCTTTGACGGCGACGCCGACCGCTGCCTCGCCGTGGACGCCGGCGGCGAGCTCGTCGACGGCGACCAGATCATGGGCCTCCTCGCGCTGGCCGCCCACGCGCACGGCGAGCTGCCCACGGGGACCCTCGTCGCGACCGTGATGAGCAACCTCGGGCTGGTCCTCGCGATGCGAGAGGCAGGCATCGACGTGGTGCGCGCCGCCGTCGGTGACCGCTACGTCCTCGAGGCGATGCGGGCGGGCGGGCACTCCCTCGGCGGCGAGCAGTCCGGCCACGTGCTGATGCTCGACCACCAGACGACCGGCGACGGGGTGCTCACCGCCCTGCACCTCCTCGCCAGGGTCGCCGAGGGCGACCGCACCCTCGCCGAGGGGGCCGGGGCCGTCCAGCGGTTCCCGCAGGTGCTCGTCAACGTCGGCGGCGTCGACCGTGGGCGGGCCCAGAGCGACGAGGGGGTGCTCGCGGCGGTCGCGGACGCCGGGATCTCCTTTGACGGCGACGCCGACCGCGGCCTCGCCGTGGACGCCGGCGGCGAGCTCGTCGACGGCGACCAGATCCTGGGCCTCCTCGCGCTGGCCCCCCACGCGCACGGCGAGCTGCCCACGGGGACCCTCGTCGCGACCGTGATGAGCACCCTCGGGCTGGTCCTCGCGATGCGAGAGGCAGGCATCGACGTGGTGCGCGCCGCCGTCGGTGACCGCTACGTCCTCGAGGCGATGCGGGCGGGCGGGC
>JBBSRD010000228.1:0-5116 GCA_038243415.1 Actinomycetales bacterium
CAGCCGCTGATGTGGTAGACGACGACCCTGTCGCCGACGGCGAGCCGCGTGACGCCCGGGCCGACCTCGACCACGGTGCCTGACGGCTCGTGGCCGCCGACCACGCCCTGGTAGGCCTCGGCGCCCTCGCCGAGGTGCTCGCGGTAGATGGCCCGCAGGTCCGAGCCGCAGATCGTGGACGCCCCGACGGCGAGCACCACCTGGCCGTGGCCGGGCGCGGGGTCGGGCGCCTCGCCGATGTCGACGCGGCGTGCTCCTGGCAGACGGACGGTGCGCATGGACCCATCATGGCCGGGCGCCGGTGCGCGGCCTCCACGCAGGACGACGCCCCCACCGCGATGCGGTGGGGGCGTCGTCGTGATCGTGGGCGGCCGGTGTCACCAGCCTCCGCGACGAGAGATCAGACGGGACGGATGTCCGAGGCCTGGGGGCCCTTCTGGCCCTGGGTGATCTCGAACTCGACCTTCTGGTTCTCGTCGAGGGTGCGGTACCCGGAGGTCGCGATCGCGGAGTAGTGCGCGAACACGTCGGGGCCACCACCGTCGGGGGTGATGAAGCCGAAGCCCTTCTCAGCGTTGAACCACTTCACGGTGCCAGTTGTCATGTTGTCTCCTTCGAAGACGTTGCGCCGGCCTCGACCTTCGAGACCGGACGTCGCGGGCACCACGACCCCGCCGCCGTTGGCCCAGATCGAGCACGGTGCGGAGCAGTGGCTGGTCACGCACGTGCGTGACGCATCGCGACTCCCACGGACAGCGTAGTGGAGAAAGATCCCGGGTCGTCAAGGGCCCGGTCCCGACGCTGTGGCGAATCCCACGGCAACCCGCCGGACGGCGACGCCCAGTGACGCATCAGAGCGGCTTGTCACTGAGTGTCTTGGTCCGCGGGCGTAGTGGCGACCCCGGTGATGATCGCGCGGAGCGCTTCGATCGAGATCTTGGACGTACGGTCGGCCCGCAGCAGTCCGTTGGCCTCCTGCGCGGTGTCCGTGAGCTGCGTCCAGCAGGAGCCGACCAGCACCGGCGAGGCGCGGACCGCCTCGTAGAGGTCTGCGACGCGCCGTGCGAAGTCGTCCGCGTCGCGCGCAGTGGAGTAACCCCAGCTCACGCCGTCCTCAGTCAGGGGGTCGGCGTCGGGCTCGTACCGGACGCCCCCGAACTCGGTGAGCATCACGGGGGCGTCCGCGGGCGTCAGGCGCGGCGTCCGACGGTGAGGCAGGGCCACCACGGCGCCGGCGGGTCCCGCCCCGTCGAGGACCGCGGCGACCGCTGCACGGCTCCCGTACCGCTCCGTCAGCCCCGCGCCCGTGGCGGCGTAGTCATGGATGGTGAGGAGGTCGGAGTCGGTGTGCTCCCACCCATCGTTGCTGACCACGGGGCGGGTGGGATCGATCGCACGCGTCAGCTCGGCGAGAGCGGTCGCGAAGGAGCGCTGCGCAGGAGAGGTGGCGATGTCGCCGACTCCCCAACTCTCGTTGAGCGGCACCCACGTGACGATGCTCGGGTGGCTCGCGTCGCGCTCCAGGACCTCGAGCCACTCCCGGGTGAGCCGCGTGACCGCGGTCGCTGAGAACTCGAACGCGTTGGCCGCCTCGCCCCAGACCATGACGCCGAGCCGGTCGCACCAGTGGAGGAACCGTGGGTCCTCGATCTTCTGGTGGACGCGCACGGCGTTGAAGCCCAGCGCAGCGACAAGCTCGACCTCGCGGCGCAGCGCGCGGGCCGACGGGGCGGCGAGGTGGCTGGACGGCCAGTAGTTCTGCGCGAGCACCGACCGGACGTCGATCGGTCGGCCGCTGAGCCGGAAGGCCCCGTCCGCGGCGGAGGTGGTGCGCAGGCCCAGGTAGCTGGAGACCTCGTCGAGGGTTGCGCCCCCGGCGTCGGAGAGCGTCACGACCGCGTCGACCAGCGTCGGGTGACCGGGGCGCCACAGCAGCTTCTCGCGCGCCTGGTGGTTCGCGAGCGCGGGGATGGACAAGAGGGTCTCGCTGCGCTGCTCGCGGACGGTGACGCTCACGTCCGCCAGCTCGGTGCCGTCCGCCTCGAGGTGGACGCGCAGGTGCAGGGGCGACGCCGGGGGAGCGCTGAGCGTCAGGGCGAGGCCGGCCAGCTGCCCGACGACGTCGGGGGTCCAGCGCAGTGCCTCGACCGCCACGGCGGGTACGATCTCGGCCCACACCGGTTGCCAGATGCCCGTGGTCCGCTCGTACCAGATGACGTGCGGGACCTGCTCCCAGTCTTGCTTGCCGCGGGGCTGTGCGGCGTCCGTCGGTTCGTCGACGGCGCGGACGACGACCACGTGCTCGCGCTCGGGAGCCGAGGCGTCGAGGAGATCGGTGACGTCGGCGGAGAAGGGCGTGCTGCCCCCGGTGTGCTCGGCGACGAGGTGACCGTCCATCCACACGGTTGCCGCGTGATCGACGGCCCCGAAGCGGAGCACGAGGTGGTCGCCGGCCAGCAGCGACGCGGCGGGGGCGGGGTGTGCCAGCTCGCTGACCCTGAGCCCGCGCCGGTACCAGACCACGGGGTGGTGGCCGCTCTCGCCGACGCCCGAGGCCGGCGACTCGGGGGGGAACGGTACGACGACGTCCCGGGTGAACACCGTCCTGTCCGCAAGATCGCTGCCATCGTGCCAGGCCTTGGCCTGGCCCGCTCGGTCCTCGTCGTAGGCGAGCTGCCAGGTGCCCGTCAGGTCGGTCCAGTGCTCCCGCAGCATCATCGGCCGGGGGTAGGTGCCGTCCTGCGTGCTGGCGCGGGGTGTCACGGGATTCCTCCAGGGATCAGGTGTGGGGGACGGGCGGGGTGGGCCGCCGCGCTGCTCTCGCGGACGACGAGCCGGTGCGCGACGACGACCCGTCGCCCCGCGCGCGGGCAGGGCTGCCCGTCACCGGGCGGCTTCTTGCGGGGGTCCGAGGCGTCGATCGTCTCCACGAGCATCGTCAGGCCATGCTCGGCGATCGCCTCGAGGTCGGGCCGCACGCTGGTCAGCGACGGGGTCGTCCACGCCGCGAAGGCGACGTCGTCCCAGCCCACGACGGCCACGTCACGCCCAGGGACCAGGCCAGCACGTGCGAGCTCGCGCATCGCGCCCAGGGCGAGCACGTCCGAGGCACAGAGGATCGCGTCGAAGGTCGCGCTCGACATGAGCGCGTCAGCGACCGCCGCGGCCCCGCAGGCACCGGTGAAGCTCGTGACGGCGAGGTGTGCCGACGCTGGAGGAGGCCTGCCGGCGTCGGCCAGGGCGTCGGCCCACCCCTGCCTGCGCACGTCGGACGTCGCGACCGGTCCTCCGGGAGCACCCCCGAGGAAGGCGATCTCGCGACGGCCGCCTGAGAGCAGGTGACGGGTGGCCTCCGCGGCCGCGGAGGCGTCGTCCGTGCCCACGTGGTCGACGTCCGGCGGCAGCGGGCCCTCGCCGATGAGCACGAGAGGGGTCGTGGCCGCGCGCGCGCCCAGCTCGTCGGCCGTGGTGGCCACGGGGGAGAGCAGCAGCCCGTCCACCAGGCCGGTGTCCCGGGCGTCGACGAGACGGCGCTCGGTCTCGAGGCTGGCGTTGGTCTGCTCGACGAGGACCTCGAGGCCCCGCTGGGCCGCGGCAGCGACGACGTGACCGGCGAGCTCCGCGAAGTAGGGCACCGCGATGTCGGGCACCGCGAGCGCGATGATGCCCGTGCGCCCACGACGCAGCTGGCGCCCGATCGCGTGGGGCCGGTAGCCGAGCTCGTCGATGGCCGCCTGGACGCGGGTGCGGGTGAGCTGGTGGACCTGCGGGTGGGCGTTGACCACGTTGGAGACCGTTTTGATGGACACGCCGGCGCGGGCGGCGACGTCGACGAGGCGGGCGGGAGGCACGAGGTGACTGTGCCCGGCCGGTTCCAACGATGCAAGCGTCATGGCCTGCAGGAACTCGGCGGAGGGGGCCGGCGCTTGACGACACGGACTCAGAGGAGCAGTCTCTCGTCCAGGCGCTCGTACAACGTTGTAGGCCGGGCTCCCGGTCACCCGGGTGCCGTGCGCGAGGAGGCGGCCAGGTGTCACCACGAGGCATGAGCAGGCGTGACCTGCTCCGGTGGAGCGCGGCGACGGCTGCGGCCGGCGGGTCCGTCGCAGCCCTCTCCGGGTGCGGCAGCGCGGCGGCGGCCGGCATCAGCGGCGCCAAGCTCGACCCCCGCACGCTGCAGTTCTGGAGCCTGTTCAGCGGCGGGGACGGCGCGCGCCTGACGACGATGCTGGAGGGGTACGAGAAGGCCAACGGCGGCGCCGGCTCCCTCCAGTCCACCGTCTTCGCCTGGGGCAATCCTTACTACACGAAGGTGTCGCTCGCCACGGTGGGCAACAAGCCGCCCGACGTGGCTGTCGCCCACCTCACCAGGGCCAAGAACCTCGCCGCGGCCGGCTTGCTCACCGAGATCAACGACGAGATGCTCGCTCTCGTCGGGCTGAATCCGAGCGACTTCGTCAAACGCGTTTGGGAGACGCAGAAGCTCGACGGCAAGAACTGGGTGCTGCCCCTGGACACCCATCCCTTCGTCCTCTACTTCAACCGCAAGGTCTGCGGGCCGGCCGGCCTGCTGGATGGTGACGGCCAGCTCAAGCCCATCGCCGGGAAGGACGGCTGGGAGGCCGCGCTCGCGGCGGCGAAGAAGGTCACCGGCTCCACGGGCGCGGCGGTGGCCACCGTCAACGACACCTCGACCAGCTGGCGATGGTTCCAGACGCTGTACCGCCAGCAGAAGGGCGCCACACCGGTCCTCGACGACGGCGGGACGAGGCTGACCTGGAACGAGGACCTCGTCACCTCGACCCTGGCGTACATCCAGAAGCTGACGGCGGACGGCCTGATGCCCGCGACGGTCGACTACGCCGGGGCAGAGACCGCGATGTTCACCGGCAAGGCGGCGTTCTTCCTCCAGGGCGTCTGGGAGATCACCACGGCGCAGGGGGTGGAGGGGCTCGACTTCGGGATGGTGCCCGTTCCCACGATCTTTGACGTCCCTGCGGAGCAGGCCGACTCCCACACCTTCGTCCTCCCGCGCAAGGACCGCACCGCCGTCGAGACGAAGCGAGCGATGACCTTCATCAAGTCGATGCTGGAGCAGAGCCTGACGTGGGCGGAG
>JBBSRD010000229.1:0-5103 GCA_038243415.1 Actinomycetales bacterium
GGTGCTCCTGGTCTCCGAGCTGGGGACCGACGCGCTGCAGCACGGCCGGTGGCCGGAGTTCTGCGTCACGGTGACGCTGAGCGCCTCGTCCGTGCAGGTGAGCGTGGAGACCTCCGCCGACGACGAGCCGGCGGGCCCGCGGCCGGTCTCCTCCGTCGCGTCCTCGCCGGGCGCACCGGTCGGGGCGGCGCACGGCTCGTCGGGCAGCGGCGCGCTCTCGCGGGCCGCCGTCCACGCGCTCGAGGACGCCGCCATGCCCGACATCGCGCCGCACTCGCGCACCATCGTGGAGATGGTCGCCGACAGCTGGGACGTGCGCGCGGCGCCCCGCAGCAGGACCGCCTGGTTCCGGCTGCTGCGCTGAACCCGGCCCAGCCGGAGCTCCTCTCCGGTCCCCGCCCTGCGACACCCTTGACCCCGTGTGCGGGCTGAGCGGCGAGATCCGGTTCGACGGGCGCCCTGCGGACGTCGGCGCCGTCGAGGCGATGGCGACCGTCTGCGACGTGAGGGGCCCCGACGGGCGGGGTGCCTGGCACGACGGGCCCGCGGCCCTCGGGCACCGCCGCCTGGCGATCATCGACCTCTCGCAGGGCGGCCACCAGCCCCGGGTCGACGAGGAGCACGGGCTCGCCGTGGTCTTCGACGGGAGCGTCCACAACCACCACGAGCTGCGCGCCGAGCTGCGCCGTGCCGGGCACCGGTTCGACTCCACCTCCGACTCCGAGGTGGTCCTGCGCGGCTACGTCCAGTGGGGCGCGGACGTGGTGCACCACCTCGTGGGCATGTTCGCCGTCGTGATCCACGACGTGCGCTCGCGGGTGACGGTGATGTTCCGCGACCGCCTCGGGATCAAGCCGCTGTACGTCTCGACCACGGCGGACCGGCTGCGGTTCGCCTCCACGCTGCCGGCGCTGCTCGCCGGGGGCGAGGTCGACACCAGCATCGACCTCGAGGCGCTCCACCACTACCTCTCCTGGCACGCCGTGGTGCCGGCGCCGCGGACCATCCTCGCCGGGGTGAAGAAGCTGCCCCCGGCGACGGTCCGCACCGTGGAGGCCGACGGCTCCGTGACCGACGCCCCGTACTGGCGGGCCGTCCACGAGCGCAGCGCCAGCCGCGCCCGCTGGTCGGCGCGCGACTGGGAGGACGCCGTGGAGCAGTCCCTGCGCACCGCCGTGCGGCGGTGCCTGGTGGCCGACGTGCCCGTGGGGGTGCTGCTCTCCGGGGGGCTGGACTCCTCGCTCATCGTCGGGATGCTCGCCGAGGAGGGCCGGAGCGACCTGGCGACGTACTCCATCGGCTTCGACGCCGTGGCGGGGCGGAAGGGTGACGAGTTCGCGTACTCCGACGTCGTCGCGGAGCGCTACGCCACCGACCACCACCGCATCCGCGTCGGCTCCCAGGAGGTCTTGCGGGCGCTGCCGCACACCATCGCCGCGATGAGCGAGCCGATGGTCAGCCATGACGTGGTCGCTTTCGACCTCCTCAGCGAGCAGGTCGCCCAGAGCGTCCGGGTGGTGCAGTCCGGGCAGGGCGCCGACGAGGTGTTCGCGGGCTACCACTGGTACCCGCCGCTGGCCGGCGTCAGCCGCGAGGAGGCTGCCGCGACCTACCGCGGGGCCTTCTTCGACCGCGACGGTGCCGGGGTGTCCTCGCTGCTGCGCCCGGACCTCCGCCTGGCCCTGCGTGACCTCGGCCTGGTCGACGCCTCGGAGGACCTCGTGCGCGAGCACTTCGCCGCACCGGGCGCTGCGACCGCCGTCGACGCGGCGCTGCGCCTGGACACCGAGGTGATGCTCGTCGACGACCCGGTCAAACGGGTCGACAACACCACGACGGCCTGGGGCCTCGAGGCCCGCGTGCCCTTCCTCGACCACGACCTCGTCGAGCTCGCCGCCGCGTGCCCCCCGGAGCTGAAGCTGGCCGACGGCGGCAAGGGCGTGCTGAAGGCGATCGGTCGCCGGGTGATCCCCCCGCAGGTGGTCGACCGGCCCAAGGGCTACTTCCCGGTGCCGGCGCTGACCCACCTCGAGGGAGAGGTGCTCGACCTCGTCGGCGACGCGCTGACCTCCTCGGCGGCGCGCCGGCGGGGCGTCTTCGACCCGACGGTGGTCGCGAGGATGCTGAAGGACCCCAACGGCTCGCTCACCCCGCTGCGGGGCAACCCGCTGTGGCAGACGGGGCTCCTCGAGCTGTGGTTCGCCGAGCACGGCATCGACCCGGGGCTCGGGGGCGCCCGTTGACGACAGGAAGGTCCGACCCGTAGCCCCAGCGGACCGCGGGGTACCGCCATCGGTCTCCTCGCCGCCGACGTGGGGACCCGAGCGGGGACTCGGTGCGTGCGACACGCCGCAGGGCGCCGCACCAGGTCCCCGCTCGACGCGTCGATCACCCCACTTCGGACCCGTCGAGCGGTGTGGACCAGCGGAAGGTCGCCGCGACGCCGCCCTGCGGCCCGTCGCCGAACAGGTGGACGTCACAGGTGCCCGAGGCGCCTCTCGGGGCGAGGCGTGCCGCGCTCGCCCCTGCACCACCTCGGTCGTGTCCCGTCGTCACCGTGACGCCCTCGCCGGCCTCAGCACCAGCCGGGCGACGGCAGCCCGGAACGTCCACCCGGGCTCGGGGTCACTGACCAGCACCTGCGCCGGGACCCCGATGTCCGGGAGGCCCGCGGGCGGACCACCGTCAGCGCGGGCGCCGCTGCCGTCCTCGGACCAGCACCACGTCCACGGGTCGAGCGCGAGGGGCTTCGAGGTGAGGCCTGGTCCGTCGGATCCCCTCGGCGTCACCGACGGCGGCCTCGCGCCGCTCGCGGGAGCGAGCTCCTCGATCGCTGGCTCGAAGATCGAGGGGGCGCTCGACGTCGATCGGCTCGAGGGAGCGACCGGCGCGCCTCCACACCCGGCCGTTGCGAGCAGCGCAGCGATGAGCGCCGCCGTCCGCACCGCAGATCGATCCATGGAGGGCCCGTCGCTCGTCAGCCGGGGCGTGCCCCCGACACCTCTCTGACGCCCGCAGGCGTCACGAGGTCGCCCGGAAGGCTGCGCTCAGCGCCAGAGCCGCGCCACGTCGGGGAACCCGGGGGCGTCGGTCTGCGGCACCCGCTCTGTCGCGACCTCGCGTCCGTCCTGCACCGTTGCGTCACCCCTCTCGTGGCCTGGATCTCACCAGTGGAACCCTGCTGCGATGAGCGCCACCCAGGAGGCCCCACCCTCTGACACCCGCGGCACCTTCTTCGGCCACCCGCGGATGCTCGCGAACCTCTTCAGCATCGAGCTGTGGGAGCGGTTCTCCTACTACGGCATGCAGGGGATCCTGCTCTACTACATGTACTTCACGGTCGCCGAGGGCGGGCTGGCCATCGACCGCGCCATCGCCACCGGGCTCGTCGGCGCCTACGGCGGCGGGGTGTACCTCTCGACGATCCTCGGTGCCTGGCTCGCGGACCGGCTGCTCGGTTCCGAGCGGGTGCTGTTCCTCTCGGCGATCATGATCATGCTGGGCCACGTCTCCCTGGCCGTGCTGCCCGGCGCGCTCGGCCTGGCCGTGGGGCTGGTGCTCGTCGGTGTCGGCTCCGGTGGTCTGAAGGCCAACGCCACCTCGCTCGTCGGGACCCTCTACGCCGAGGGTGACGACCGCCGCGACGCCGGGTTCTCCATCTTCTACATGGGCATCAACATCGGCGCCCTCATCGGCCCGCTCGTCACCGGCTGGCTGCAGGTCAACTGGGGCTTCCACCTCGGCTTCGGCGCCGCCGCGGTCGGCATGGCGCTGGGCCTGACGCAGTACGCGCTGACCCGGAAGAACCTCCCTCCGGAGGCCCGCGAGGTCACCAACCCGCTGCCACGGGCGCAGTACGTCCGGTGGGGCGGCATCGCCGCCGCGGGGCTGGGAGCCATCGCGCTGGTGCTGGCGACCGGGCTGGTGGACGCCGGGAACCTCGACACGGTGATGGCGAGCATCGCCATCATCGCCTCGATCGCCTACTTCGCCGTGATCCTCCGCAGCCCCCGCCTCGACGCCACCGAGCGCAGCCGGGTGTTCTCGTTCATCCCGCTGTACCTCGCGTCGGTGGCTTTCTGGGCGCTCTTCCAGCAGCAGTTCACCGTCGTCGCCATCTACTCCGAGCAGAGCCTGGACCGCACCGTCCTCGGGTGGACCATGCCGCCCAGCTTCGTGCAGTCGATCAACCCGGTCTTCATCATCGTCTTCGCCGGGGTCTTCGCCGCGATCTGGACGAAGCTGGGCCCGCGCCAGCCGAGCTCGCCGCTGAAGTTCGCCGTCGGCCTGACGGTCATGGGCCTGGCTTTCCTGGCCTTCATCCCCTTCTCGGGCGGCGGGCCGAACAGCACCCCGCTCCTCGCGCTCGCGGGCATCCTGCTGCTCTTCACCCTCGCGGAGCTGTTCCTCTCCCCGATCGGGCTCTCGATCACCACGAAGCTGGCGCCGGAGGCCTTCCGCACCCAGATGGTGGCGCTGTTCTTCCTCTCCGTCTCGGTGGGGACCACCCTCGCCGGGATCCTCGCCGGCTACTACGACACCGACAACGAGCTGCCGTACTTCTCCTTCATCGGCACCACGGCCATCGTGCTGGGCCTCGTGCTGGCGGCAGCCACCCCGAAGGTGAAGAAGCTCATGGCCGGGGTGCGCTGACCTCTCACCCCTGCACCCACCACCCCCCCCCGCATCTCGAGCGCGAGACGCGGTGTCCAGCGGGCGTCGCGCTGCGTCCAGCGCGCGAGTCGCGGTGTGGGGAGCCCGGGGGACGCGGAGGAGCGGTGGATCAGCGCAGGCGGTGGGCCGAGGGCGACGGGACGGAGAGGTGAAACGCTGGGTCGGGGTGGCCGGCGTCCAGGGCGGCGGTGCGCACGGCGTCGCGCACCGCGTCCACGTCACCGGAGCGCACGAGGGCGATCGCCGACCCACCGAAGCCGCCGCCGGTCATCCGCGCACCCAGCGCCCCGGCGGACAGGGCCGCGTCGACCACGGTGTCCAGCTCGGCGCAGGAGATCTCGTAGTCGTCGCGCATCGAGGCGTGGGAGGCCGTGAGGACCGGCCCGATGGCGCCGACGTCCTCGACGGCGCCGCTGCGCAGCAGGCCCA
>JBBSRD010000230.1:0-5088 GCA_038243415.1 Actinomycetales bacterium
CGCCGAACGACGGAGAGCCGCACGAGCCCGACGCGGAGAGAACCCCGACGGACCAGACACGCTCAGCGTCACGTCCCTGCGGGACAGCGGACCCACCCGAGCACCCCGCACCACGCCCCTCGACTGGTGGCGCACCGACCCCGACACCCCACCACCCTTCTGACGGCTCTTCTGGTCGCCCTCAGCGCACCAGCCGGCTGAGCCTGCGGTCGGCGAGCGGCTTCCCGTCCGTCTGGCAGGTGGCGCAGTACTGCAGGGAGCGGTCGGCGAAGACCACCTCGCGCACCACGTCGCCGCACACGGGACAGGGCTCACCGGTGCGCCCGTGAACGGCCGTCCCCGACCGCTTGGCGTCCTTCAGCTCGGCAGCAGGACGCCCCGCCGACGCGGCGACCGCGCGGCCGAGCACGTCCTTCACCGAGGCGTGCAGGCGCTCGACGGTGTCCCCGTCGAGCGAGGCGGCCATGGCGAACGGCGAGATCTTCGCGGCGTGCAGGATCTCGTCGCTCCAGGCGTTGCCGATCCCTGCGACCAGCCCCTGGTCCCGCAGCACGCCCTTCACCTGGCCGCGCCGGCCCGCGAGAAGGCCGGCCAGGGCGGCGACGTCGAACCCGGGGTCCAGCGGGTCGGGCCCGAGCGTGGCGATCGCCGGGATGCTGCGGGGGTCGCGCACGACGTGCACGGCCATCCCCTTGCGGGTGCCGGCCTCGGTGAGGTCGAAGCCGGGCAGACGACCGGGGACGGCCCCGGATCGAGCGCTCCCCGCGCCAGCAGCGACGTCGTCGAGCCGGACCCGCAGCGCGACGGGGCCACGGCCCGGCTTCGGCGGTGCGGCCGGCAGCGCCTCGGACCAGCGGAGCCAGCCGGCACGGGCCAGGTGGACCACGAGGTGGAGGCCGTCGACGTCCACGTCGATCCACTTGCCGTGACGCTCCACGCCGGTGACGGTCCCGCCGGCCAGAGCGGTGGGCGGCGGGTCGAACGTCTTCAGCACGGCGACGGACGCGACCTCCACCGCGGCCACGACGGCCCCGACGGCGCGCTCGCGCAGGAAGCCCACCAGGGCGTCGACCTCGGGCAGCTCGGGCACGCTCGGAGCATGCCGCAGCCTGGCCGCCCTGACCAGCGACCCACCGTCCTGCTCGTCAACCCCAACCGCGACCGGGTGACGACGGCGTTGATGACCGCTCTCGCCGAGGAGGCCCTGCGACCGTCGGGCGTGGGCGTCCGCGGCCTCACCGCAGCAGCCGGACCGTCGATGATCGTGGACGAAGCCGCGCTCGCCGCAGCAGCGGAGCACGTGGTGAACGCTGTCATGGGGGACCTCCGCGGCGACGGCGGCGCTCCGGTGGCGGTGGTCGTCGGCGCGGTCGGCGATCCGGGTCGCAGCGCGCTGGCCTCCCGTCTGGCGGTGCCCGTCGTCGGTATCGGCCAGGCATCGGTGCTGGCTGCCTCGGCGAACGGTCGACGGTTCGGGATGGCGACGAGCACGCCCGCCCTGGTGGGCTCGCTCGAGAGGCTGGCCGTCGAGCACGGGGCAGCGGACCGGCTCACCGGCGTCCGACTCACCACCGGCGGGCCGCTCGAGCTCGCCGCGGACCCCGCGCGCCAGCTCGAGGAGCTCACTCTGGCGGTCCGGCAGTGCGTCGAGATCGACGGCGCCGAGACGGTGATCATCGCTGGCGGCCCGCTCGGGGACGCCGCGCGGCGGATCGCTGCGCTGGGGATCGCCGCGATCGTGGAGCCCGTCCCGAGCGCCTGCGCGCTGGTGCTGCGGAGGCTGGACGACCGAGCCGGGGCCCGCGGCTGAGGCTCAGGCGGGCTCGGTGGGCTCAGGCCGGCTCGGTCGGGCCGGTGGGCTCCAGGGCCGGGCCCACGTGGCGGTCCAGCCAGGTGTTCCACCGCGTCACCACGCGCCACGCGGCGGCGACCTCGTCGAGGCACGACGCGGACCCCAGCCACGGTCCCGGCTCACGGTCCTGCCCGACCACGAGGTGCTTGAGCCGCAGCACGTCGATGCGCGGGTGGTCCCTGCTCCAGCCGCGCGGCGCGGTCTTGAGCGCCCCCTCCTCCATCATCGAGAAGCCCTGCGCGTCGAGGGCGGTGAGCAGCGCGTCCATCTCGCCGGCGCGGCGCTCGTCGTCCTGCAGGTCGCGGAAGCACCGCAGCTGGTCCTTCGCCGGCATGTAGGTCCCGCCGGCGAGGTCGACGCCCTCGAGGCCGATCGAGAAGTAGTGGATCGCGCCGCCACCGCGCCCGCTCATCATCGAGAGGCTGGTCTTGTAGGGCGCCTTGTCCTTGGAGAACCGCACGTCGCGGTGCGGGCGGAAGACCTTGACGGGGCCGAACTCCTCGCTCAGCGCCGCGGCGAGGGCCTTCGCGGGCCCGGCGACCTGCTGGTCGTAGACCAGCTGGTGCTCCTCCCAGTACGCGCGGGAGTTGTCGGCGACCAGGCCCTCGTAGAACTCGAGCAGGTCTGGACCGAAACCCTCGAAGGTGCGGGGCTGCTGCGTGGCCATGACCGGCGTCCCTCTCGTGGTGGTGACGGCGTCGAGCCTGCCACCCCCGCGGGGCACCCGGCACGATGAGGGCGTGGCGGCGGCAGAGATCCAGCTCGAGCACGACGGACCGCTGGCTGCCGAGCCGCTGCGACGCTTCCTCGCCGCGCACGTGGTCCCGGGGCTGGAGCGCCGCGACCCGGGGTCGGGAGCCCATGTGCGCGAGGTGCCCCACTCGGCGACCTCCACGGTGGTGGAGGTGAGCGTCGGCGACGCCGCGGTGAGCGCGCGGGCCCGGCCCAGCACGGACGGCGCGGACGCCGACGACGGCTGGGTCGCTCCCGTGCGCCGCTGGTTGGGGCTCGACGCCGACGTCGTGGCTGCCGAGGCCGCGCTGTCGCAGGACCCGGTGATCGGGCCGATGGTGGCCGCGCGCCCCGGGCTGCGGGTGCCCGGCACCGTCGACGGCGCCGAGACCGCCGTGATGGCCGTGATCGGCCAGCAGGTCTCCCTCGCCGCGGCCTGCACCTTCGCGGGCCGCCTCGTGGCCGCCTACGGCGAGCCGGCCGACCACGGACTCCGGCTCTTCCCCGCTCCGGGAGTCCTGGCGGCCGCGGGTCCGGTGCAGATCAAGGCGGCGACGGGGCTGACCGGCGCCCGCTCCGCGACGGTGGCGGCGCTGGCCGAGGTGCTGGCCGGCGGGCTGGACCTCTCGCCGGGGCAGGATGCCGAGGCGCAGGCCACGGCGCGCACGCGGCTGCTGGCCGTCGCGGGGATCGGCCCGTGGACCGCGGACTACGTGGCCCTGCGGGCCCTCGGGGACCCCGACGGGTTCCTGCCCGGCGACCTCGTGGCGAAGCGGGCCCTGGGGGTCGGCAGCGCGCGCGCCGCGCAGGCCGCCGCGCAGGGGTGGCGCCCCTGGCGCGCCCACGCGCTGCTGCACCTGTGGACCACGGCGGTCTTCGTCTGAGCCCGGTGTTCCCCTGAGACCACCGATGCGCTAGGACTGGTCGATGCACGAGCGCGCCGGACAGACGGCCCAACCCCAGGACCTGGTCGACCTCGACGCCCTCATGGCGGCGTACACCGACATCACCCCGGACCCCACGGACCCGGCCCAGCGGGTCGCGTTCGGCACCAGCGGGCACCGCGGCTCCAGCCTGGACGGGGCCTTCAACGAGGCGCACATCCTCGCCACCACCCAGGCGATCGTGGAGTACCGCGCCTCCCAGGGCATCGACGGGCCCCTGGTCATGGGCCGCGACACCCACGCCCTCTCGCTCCCGGCGTGGCACAGCGCCCTGCAGGTGCTCGCCGCGAACGACGTGACCGTGCTTGTCGACAGCCGCGACAGCTGGACCCCCACGCCCGCGGTCAGCCACGCGATCCTGGCCCTGAACTCCGAGGGTGGGCGCGGCCAGGCCGACGGCATCGTCGTGACTCCCAGCCACAACCCCCCGCGCGACGGCGGCTTCAAGTACAACCCGCCGTCGGGCGGCCCCGCAGGCTCGGAGGCCACCAGCGTCATCGCCGCCCGCGCCAACGAGCTGCTCGAGGCGGACCTGGAGGGCGTGAAGCGCGTCGGGGACGAGAAGGCCCGCAGCCACGCCGGCTCCTACGACTTCCTCGCCCGCTATGTCGACGATCTGCCGTCCGTGCTCGACCTCGACGCGATCCGCGCCGCCGGGGTCCGGATCGGCGCCGACCCGCTCGGCGGGGCGAGCGTCGAGTACTGGAGCGCCATCGCCGAGCGCCACCGCGTGGACCTCACCGTCATCAATCCCGACGTCGACCCGCGTTTCTCCTTCATGCCGCTCGACGCCGACGGCAAGATCCGCATGGACTGCTCCTCGCCGTCGGTGATGGCGAACGTCGTGGCCGCCATGTCCGGCGGGGCCCCGTACGACATCGCCACCGGCAACGACGCCGACTCCGACCGTCACGGCATCGTCACGCCCGACGGCGGGCTCATGAACCCCAACCACTACCTCGCGGTGGCCATCAGCTACCTGTTCGCCCACCGCAGCGAGTGGCGCAAGGACGTCGCGGTGGGCAAGACGCTGGTCTCGTCCTCGATGATCGACCGGGTCGTCGCCTCGCTCGGGCGTCGCCTGCTCGAGGTCCCCGTGGGGTTCAAGCACTTCGTGCCCGGTCTGCTCGACGGCTCGGTGGGGTTCGGCGGCGAGGAGAGCGCCGGCGCCTCCTTCCTGCGCCACGACGGGACCACGTGGACGACGGACAAGGACGGCCTGCTGCTCGCGCTCCTCGCCGCCGAGATCCAAGCGGTCACCGGCGAGAGCCCCTCGCAGCTCTACGCCCACCTCGTCGCCCAGCACGGCGATCCCGCGTACGCCCGCGTGGACGCTCCCGCCTCCCGCGAGCAGAAGGCCCGCCTCGCCGCCCTGAGCCCCGCCGACGTCACCGCCGACACCCTCGCCGGCGAGCCCATCACCGACGTCCTCACGAAGGCCTCGGGGAACGGTGAGGCGATCGGCGGCCTGAAGGTCGTCACCGAGAACGCCTGGTTCGCCGCCCGCCCGTCGGGCACGGAGGACGTCTACAAGATCTACGCGGAGTCGTTCAAGGGCGC
>JBBSRD010000231.1:0-5032 GCA_038243415.1 Actinomycetales bacterium
CACCGGTGAGGGCATCTACTACGCCGTGCTCTCCGGGGTCCTCGCCGGTCGCGCCGCCGCGGCGGCCACGCGCCGCGGCGCCGACCCCGCACAGGCCGCGCCCGACTACCGGCGCTCCCTGCGCTCCCACCTGTCGCTGCACCTGCTGCACACCCGCGCCGCGGCGGCCGTCGTGAGCCACGACGTGCTGCTCGTCGCCGCGCTCCGTGCCAGCGCGGGTTCCGCGCGCGTCTTCGAGGACCTCGCCGAGCTCGGGCTCGCGCGCGGCCGCCTCACCCCGCGCGTGGTCTCCGGCATCGCCGGTGCCCTCGCCCGACGGGGCACGGGGCGCGCTGGGGTCGCTGTCGGCAGCGCCGCCTAGCCTTCACCGGTGCCGCCCCCTCCCCGCTCGTCCGCGCCGCCGCCGAGGACGACCCGAGGCGGGGGAGGCGACCTCCCGAGGCTCCTGGACGCGGCCGTGACCGCCCTGGGCGGCAGCGAGCGCGCGGGCCAGCAGGAGATGGCGGCCGCCGTCGACCGCGCGGCGGAGCGCGGCGAGCACCTCATGGTCCAGGCGGGCACCGGGACGGGGAAGTCCCTCGCCTACCTCGTGCCGCTCGCGGCCCACGCGGTGCGCACCGCCACGCCCGTCGTGGTCTCCACGGCGACGCTCGCTCTGCAGCGCCAGATCGCGGAGCGGGACCTGCCGCGGCTCTCCACCGCGCTGTCCCCGCTGCTCGGCCGCCAGCTGACCTCCGCGGTGGTCAAGGGTCGGTCCCAGTACGTGTGCGTCAACAAGCTCGCGGGCGGGATGGGGGAGCCGGCCGACGCGGACACCCTCTTCGAGGTCGCGGGCTCCGGCGACTCCGAGGACGGTGCCCGCACCTCCTCCCTCGGCCGCCAGGTGCGCCGGGCCCGGGAGTGGGCGGAGCAGAGCGAGACGGGCGACCGCGACGACCTCGTGCCGGGCGTCCCTGACCGCGCGTGGCGCCAGGTGTCGGTCACGGCCCGCGAGTGCCTGGGCGCGGCCCGCTGCCCGATGGCGGCGGACTGCCACGTCGAGCAGGGCCGGGCCCGCGCGCGCGAGGTCGACGTGGTGGTCACCAACCACGCGCTGCTCGCCGTCGATGCCGTGGAGGGACGGGCGATCCTCCCCGAGCACGACGTGGTCGTCATCGACGAGGCCCACGAGCTCGCGGCCCGCGTGACCTCCGTGGCGGCGGTGACCCTCTCCGGGTCAGCGGTCGCGGCGGCGGCGGCGAGCGCGCGCCGCCACGGCGGGAGCGCCGAGACCCTCGAGGTGGCCGGCGACGACCTGGTGGCGGTGCTCGCCGACGCCGAGCCGGGCCGCCTGGCGGCCGGGCTGGGGGAGACCCTGGGCGCCGCGGTGGCCGCGGTGCGCGACGCGGCGCGGTCGGCGCTCTCGTCGCTGTCCGACGGCGGGGGCGGCGGCGCGGGCGGCGGCCGCGGTGGGAGGGGATCCGGCGGGGGCGGCTCGGACGGCCCCGACGCCGGCGGCGTCTCGGTGGCACGGGCCGGCCTCACGGAGGTCTTCGAGACCGCCGAGCGCCTCGTGGCCGTGCAGGCGCGCGGTCACGACGTGGCGTGGGTCGAGCGCACCGAGCGCGGGGGCGCCCCGACGAGCTCGCTGCACGTCGCCCCGCTGTCGGTGGCCGCTGTGCTGCGTGAGCGGCTCTTCGGGACGCGCACCGTCGTCATGACCTCCGCGACCCTCGCTCTGGGCGGCGCGTTCACCTCGAGCGCCGCGAACGTCGGCATGACGGTGGCCCCCGCCACCACGGACGGCAGCGCCGACGCTGACGCCGAGACCGACCCGACCACGCTGCGCGCCCTGGAGGTGGAGAGCCCCTTCGACTACCCGCGCCAGGGCATCCTCTACGTCGCCGCCCACCTGCCCCCACCGGGACGAACCGGGACCGACCCCGCCGTGCTCGACGAGCTCGAGGCGCTCATCACCGCGGCCGGGGGCCGGACGCTGGCCCTGTTCTCCTCCCGGCGGGCTGCGGAGAGCGCCGCGGAGGCCATGCGCCCGCGCCTGGCGATGCCCGTGCTGTGCCAGGGGGACGACGCCACCCCCACGCTCGTGCGGGACTTCCTCGCCGACGAGGAGACCTGCCTGTTCGGGACCCTGTCGCTGTGGCAGGGCGTCGACGCCCCGGGGCCCTCGTGCCAGCTGGTCGTCATCGACCGGATCCCCTTCCCGCGCCCGGACGACCCGCTGACCGCCGCCCGCACCGAGGCGGTGGGTCGCGCAGGAGGCAACGGCTTCATGGCGGTCGCCGCCACCCACGCCGCGCTGCTCCTGGCGCAGGGCTCCGGGCGCCTGGTGCGATCCAGTGACGACCGGGGGGTGGTCGCCGTGCTCGACCCGCGGCTCGCGAACGCCCGCTACGGCGCGTTCCTCAAGCGGTCGATGCCCCCGCTGTGGCCGACGACCGACCGCGCGGTCGCCCTCGGCGCGCTGCAGCGGCTGGCCGCGGCGGCGAAGAGCGCCGGCTAGGCGCGGTCTCGGTCAGGCGCGGTGCGCCGTACCCGTCAGGCGCGGTGCGCCGGGAGGGAGCGCGGGACGGCCGTGCCGCGTTCCAGGGGGGCGTAGTCGGCCTTCACGCTGAGCACGGGGCACGCCACCTCGAGGAGCACCTGCTGCGCCGCCGGCGACATCACGAGCCTGCCCACCGGGGTGCGCCGGCGCATCCCCACGACCACGAGCTCGGCGCCGGACTCGCGGGCGGCCGCGGCGATCTCCTCGGCCGGAGACGTCCCGGTGGCGGGCTGGCGCAGCTCGGTCTCGAGGCCGGTGTCCGCCAGGGCCGCGTCGAGGCGCGCGCGGGCGCCACCCTCGACGACGTTGAAGTCCACCTCGCCGGCGCCGGGCCCGCTGTTGACGACGAGCAGGCGGTGGCCGCCCCGGCGCGCCTCGAGGACGGCCTGCGCGAGCGCGGCCTCCCCGGCCGGGGTGGGGATGAAGCCGACGACGATGGTTCCCATGGGACCAAGCCTGCCAGAGGGGGGGCGGTCAGACGCTGCGCAGGACGGCCACGACACGGCCGAGGACCTCGCAGGAGCGTCCGTCGATCGGGTCGTAGGCGCTGTTCGCCGGCATGAGCCACACCTGGTCTCCGGTGTGGCGGTACGTCTTGACGGTCGCCTCGCCGTCGAGCATGGCGGCGACGATCTCCCCGGTCTCGGCGACGGGCTGCGATCGGACCACCACGTAGTCCCCGTCGCAGATGGCCGCGTCGACCATGGAGTCCCCGACGACGCGCAGGGTGAACAGCTCGCCCTCGCCGACGAGCTGGCGGGGGAGGGAGAAGACGTCCTCGACCTGCTGCTCGGCGAGGATGGGGCGGCCGGCGGCGATGCGGCCGACCACGGGGACCTGCGCGGTCTGCAGGAGGGCGTCGGAGCGGTGGCCGCGTGTCGGCCGGCCACGACCGGCCCGCGGCCCGCCCCGGGAGACGTCGACCCGGACCACCGACGCGTCGCTGCTGTCAGGGGCTGCCACCGCCAGACCGCCGCTCCGGTTCTTGCTGGAGCCGGGCCTGGGGGCGGCGGCCGCCGACGAGCCCTGCCCCACGAGCTCCATGGCGCGCGGCAGACGAGGGTCACGGCGCAACCGGCCCTTGGCCTCGAGGGCGTTGAGCTGGTAGGCCACCGAGCTGGGACTGGTGAGCCCGACGGTGTCGCCGATCTCGCGCATGCTCGGCGGGTAGCCGCGCGTGGCCACCGCGTCGCTGATGCACTCCAGCACCGCTCGCTGCCGAGCCGTCAGGCCGTCCGCGTCCGGGCGCGTCATGGCGGGTCCCTCCTGCTGGTTCCGTGGCGGCGGGCGTCGGTGCTGCGCTCGCCCGTGACGGTCACCGTAGTGGGTGATCACGCTCGGTGCAACACCTGTTCGAGCCGCCGCACCCGCGTGACGGCCCGTCAGGCGTGGGGCCGCCCCAGGGTCTTGACCGTCCATCCACCGGCGCGCCACGTGTCGGGGTCGATGCACGCGCGGGCGTCGATGAGCACCGCGCGGTGCGTGAGCGCCGCCAGCGCGGCAGGGTCCGCGGTGAGGAACTCGTCCCACTCGGTCAGCAGCAGCACCAGGTCGACGCCGGTCACGGCCTCCTCGGTGGTGGCGGCGTACGTCAGCGTCGGGAACAGGCGCTTCGCGGCCTCGCCCGCCTCCGGGTCGTAGACGGTGACCTGGGCGCCGCGCAGGTGCAGGGCGGCAGCGACGTTGAGGGCGGGGGAGTCGCGCACGTCGTCGGTCAGCGGCTTGAAGGCCGCCCCCAGCACGCCGATGCGGCGGTTGAGCACCGAGCCGTTGCACGCTTCGAGCGCCATGTCGTGGACGCGCTGGCGCTGCCACATGTTGATCTCGTCGACGTCCTGGAGGAGGGAGACCGCCCAGTTCGCGTTCAGCTCGCCGGCGCGGTGCATGAGCGCGCGGATGTCCTTGGGCAGGCACCCGCCGCCGAAGCCCAGCCCGGCGTTGAGGAACTGGCGGCCGATGCGCACGTCGTGCCCGATCGCGTCTGCGAGCACGGCCACGTCGGCGCCGGCGGCCTCGCAGACCTGCGAGATGGCGTTGATGAAGGAGATCTTCGTGGCGAGGAAGGCGTTCGCCGAGACCTTGACGAGCTCTGCGGTCGGCAGGTCGCAGGAGACGAACGGCGTCCCCGTGGCCAGGGAGGTGGCGTAGACCGCGCGGATCAGCGTCTCGGCCTCCGGGGAGGCGCCGCCGACCACGATGCGGTCCGGGGTGAGGGTGTCGAAGACGGCCTTGCCCTCGCGGAGGAACTCCGGGTTCCAGACGAGCTCCACGCGGGCGCCCTCGGACAGGGTCCCCGCGGCGACGGCGCCGGCCGCGGAGGCGGCCACCACCTCGCGCAGGCGGTCGCTCGTGCCCACCGGGACGGTGGACTTGCCGACGATCAGCAGGTCGCCCGTGGCGGCAGCGGCGACGGCGGAGACCGAGGCGTCGACGTAGCGCAGGTCAGCGGCGTTGGAGCCGGGGGCCTGGGGGGTGCCCACGCAGACGAAG
>JBBSRD010000232.1:0-5021 GCA_038243415.1 Actinomycetales bacterium
CCCTGGTGTGGGTGGCCCTGGTGCTCCTGACGACCGACATGCTGGGGGCGGGCCGGCGACGCCGGCGCGCCCCGGGGTCCGCGGTAGACCCCGGTCCGGAGGGCGTGCCGGACGAGCCGCGACTCTCGTCCCGCGCTCGCTGACCTCCGGCTGACCCCGTTCCGTGGTGGTGCCGGTCACGAACGCGGGACGTACCGGTATACCGGATCCGGCACACTGCTCCGGTGAACGCCCCGTGAGCAGCACCGTGACGCCCTCGCCACCGACACGCCGCGAGGGACGGTCCGTGGTCCTCCGCGTGCTCGGCGTGCTCCTCGTCGCGGCCAACCTGCGCCCCGCTCTGACCGCCGTCGGACCGGTCCTGCCCGAGCTGCGGGCAGACCTCGGGCTGAGCGCTGCGGCGGCGGGCGCGCTGACCGCGCTGCCGCTGGTGGCGTTCGCCGCGGGCGGGCTCGTGACGCCCGCGCTGGGCCGCCTCGTCGGCACCGAGCGGAGCCTCGTGCTGGCGCTGCTGGTCGTCGCGGCCGGCCCGGCCGTGCGCGCCGCCGCGGACGCCCTCGGTCTGTTCGCCGGCACGGCGGTCCTCTCGCTCGGCATCGGTGCGGCCAACGTGCTGCTGCCCGCGGTGGTCAAGGCGAACCTCCCGACCCGGGTCCCCCTGGTGACCTCGTGGTACGCGGCGATCCTCACGCTGGCCGCGGCCTCGGCCTCCGGTGTCGCGGAGCCGATCGCGCAGGCGACCACCGGCGGGTGGCGCACCGCGATCGGCTGCTGGGGCGTCCTCGCGCTGGTCGCCGCTCTCGCGTGGCTCCCCTCGGGCCTGCGACGCCGATCGGCCCCGCCCCGCGGCAGCGCATCGGCCGCCTCCGTCGGGGGTTCGCCGTGGCGCTCACCGGTCGCCTGGGCGGTCGCCGGCTACTTCGCCCTCCAGTCGGCGGTCTTCTACAGCGTCGTGGCCTGGTTGCCGACGGTGATGATCGACCGCGGCCAGGACGCGACGGTGGCAGGGCTCTTGCTGCTCACCTACCAGCTCATGGGCTTCCTCGGCGGTCTCACCGTGCCGCTGCTGCTGCGCGGGCGCGCCGACCAGCGGGGCGTGGCCACGCTGGCCTCGGCCACCTCGGCCATCGGCCTGCTGGGCCTGGCCCTGCTCCCTGGCTCCGAGCTGGTGTGGATCGTCGTGGCCGGCCTGGCCTCGGGGGCGCTGTTCACGCTCGCCCTGACCCTCATCACCGCGCGCTCCGTCGACGCCGCACGCTCGGCGTCCCTGTCAGCCATGGCCCAGTCGTCCGGCTACCTCCTCTCGGCGGCGGGGCCGATCGTCGTGGGGACCCTCCACGAGACGACGGGGGCCTGGACGCTGCCGATGGTGCTGCTCGGCGTGGTGGCGGTCGCCGGGGTCGTCGTGGGGCGCCCCGCCGGCGCCGCCCGCTTCGTGGGCTGAGGGCGGGTCAGGGACGAGGCTGGGCGCCGCGGCGGTGCAGGACGGGGAGGTAGACGGCGAGGACGAGCAGCAGCATGGCCAGCGGGACGTGGACCGCCGTGAGCGATGTGGATCCGCTGGTCCATACGCCGATCAGGCCCTCGAGGAGGATCAGGACGGCGAAGGCAGCGGTAGCGGCCACCAGCGCGGGCCTTCGGCGCAGCCGGACCAGGGCCACGACGAGGGCCACGACGGCCAGCAGGAGCGTGACCTGCGCACCCATGGCGTGCATCCCGATCCAGTAGCCCCCGGCGGACCCTCGGCCGAGGAACAGCCCGGCCCACAGGCCCTGGAGCAGCACCCCGAGGCTCGCGAGCCCCATGAGCACGCCGTAGACGGGGCTGTGGGGCTCTCCGGACAACGGTGTCGGTGCAGAGCGCCTGACTCTCGTGGTGGACATGACTTCCTCCTGGAGACGTGACGGCGGCGCCCTCCTCGTGGGGGCGTCTGTGATGTTCCTCGCACTTTGAGTGACTCACAAGCCCTTTCGGGGGACGACGAGACGTGCTGATCACCAGCCCCCACCGACACGGCCGTCATCAGGTCAGACCCGGCGGCGCAGGACGCGTGACTCCCACGGGGCGAGCGCCGTCCAGACGCCGGCATCGTCGCTCGCATCCCCACCGGTCCCCAGCACCGCCTCGGCGCCCTGCCAGGCGTCGGCGTCGGGCGTCTGGGACCGGACCGACGCGAGGTCCTGCTCCTCCCCCGAGAAGCTGGCCAGCACGAGGAGCTCGGTGCCCTCCCAGGAGCGGGTGAAGGCGTAGACGCACCGGTGCTCGGCCGCCAGCATCGTGAAGTCCCCCAGCGCGACGGCCGGCTCGGCGTGGCGCAGCGCGATGACCGCCCGGTAGTGGGCCATCACCGAGCCCGGGTCCTCGCGCTGCACCGCCACGGAGGTGGTGGACGGGTCGCCGTTGACGGGGAACCACGGCGTGCCCGTGGTGAAGCCCGCGTGCTCGGTGGTGTCCCACAGCACGGGTGAGCGCGCGTTGTCGCGGGTGGCGGGGGCGATCTCGGCGACGACCTCGTCGGCGTCGCGCCCCTGGCCCACGGCCTCGTCGTAGTGGCGCACCGCCTCCACGTCGACGAGGTCGTCCCGGGAGGTGAACGAGACGTTGGTCATCCCCAGCTCGTCGCCCTGGTAGACGAACGGCGTCCCCCGGTGCAGGTGCAGCACGGTGGCGAGGGTCTTCGCGCTGGCCCTGCGGTGCTCGCCGTCGTCGCCGAACTTGGACAGGGAACGCGGCTGGTCGTGGTTGCCGAGGTACAGGCTGTTCCAGCCCGTCTGGGCGAGCCCCTCCTGCCAGCGGCCGAAGGAGGCCTTGAGGTCGCGCAGGTCCACGGGCTCGCTGGTCCACTTGCCGTCACCGTGGCCCAGCTGGACGTGCTCGAACTGGAAGACCATGTCCATCTCGCCGCGGGCGGGGTCGGTGTAGAGCCGCGCCTGGTCCACGGTGATCCCGGGCATCTCCCCGATGGCGAGCAGCTCGTGGGTCCGCTCGCCGTAGGCCTCGCGGCGCATCTCGGCGAGGTACTCGTGGATGAGGGGCCCGTTCATGAAGTGCTCGGAGCCGTCGTCGGAGTCCGGCAGCGACCCGTCTCCGGCGACGTCCTTGGAGAGGAAGTTGACGACGTCCATCCGGAAGCCGTCGATCCCGCGGTCGATCCACCAGCGCATCATCTGATGCACCGCGGCCCTCACCTGGGGGTTCTCCCAGTTCAGGTCCGGCTGCTGGGCGGCGAAGAGGTGCAGGTAGTACTGCTCGGTCTCCTCGTCGAGGGTCCACGTCGGCCCGGAGAACAGCGAGCGCCACCCCGTGGGCTCGGCGCCGTCCTCACCTGCGGCACGGCCGTCACGGGGGTCGCGCCACCAGTACCAGTCGCGCTTCTCGGCGTCCAGCGAGGAGCGGCTCTCGGTGAACCACGGGTGCTGGTCGGACGTGTGGTTGACCACGAGGTCCATCACGAGGCGCACGCCGCGGTCGTGGAGGGCGGCGACCAGCTCGTCGAGGTCGTCGAGGGTGCCGAAGACCGGGTCGACCGCGAAGTAGTCGGCGATGTCGTAACCGTTGTCGACCATGGGCGAGACGTACACCGGGGAGAGCCACAGCACGTCGACGCCGAGCCACGTCAGGTGGTCGACGTGGTCGATGATCCCGCGCAGGTCACCGACCCCGTCACCGTCCCCGTCGGCGAAGCTGCGGGGCCACACCTGGTAGACGACGAGATCGGCGAACCACGGTTGATCGGTCACTGCGGGAGCGTGCCATGCACGCCCGCGCGCTGACGCCTCAGCGGTCCCGACGGACGACCTCGCCGGCGAAGTCGACGAGCGCGTCCTTCACCTCGCTCGCGGGCATCGGGGCCAGGGCGTCGATCGCGAGCTGGGACCAGCGCTCCGCCTCACGGCGCGCCGCCTGGGTCTGCGGGGCGTCGGCGAAGGAGAGCAGGACCGCCTCGAGCGCCGCGTCGCTGGACAGGTCGGAGTCCAGCGCCTCGACCAGCGCGGCCGCGTCGGCGTCGCCCCGGGCCGCGTCGGCGCGCGCGAGGAGCGTGGGCAGGGTCTCGACGCCCTCGCGCAGGTCGGTGCCGGGCACCTTGCCGGTGCGCTCCGCCCGCGAGGTGGGGTCGGAGAGGTCGAGGACGTCGTCGGCGACCTGGAAGGCGACCCCGACGGCCTCGCCGTAGGCGACCACCACCTCGACCATGGCGGCGTCGGCTCCGGAGAGCTGCGCGCCGTAGCGGGCGGACGTGGCGATCAGCGAGCCGGTCTTGTCGCGCAGCACCTGGAGGTGGTGGGCGACCGGGTCCTCGCCCGGACGGGGGCCCATCGTCTCGTGGAGCTGGCCGAGGCAGAGGCGCTCGAAGGTCTCGGCCTGCAGGCGCACGGCGTCCGGGCCCAGGTCCGCGACGAGGCGCGAGGCCCGCGCGAAGAGGAGGTCGCCCGTGAGGATCGCGACCTCGTTGCCCCAGACCTGGTGGGCCGCGGCCGTCCCGCGGCGCAGCGGGGCCGAGTCCATGACGTCGTCGTGGTAGAGGCTCGCGAGGTGGGTGAGCTCGACGGCGACCGCAGCGGTGACGATCTCGGGTCGCTCGGGATCGCCGAGGTGGGAGGTGAGCAGGGTCAGCGCCGGGCGCACGCGCTTGCCGCCGGCGAGGACGAGGTGGCGGGTGACGGCGTCGACGAGGTCGTCGACGTGGCTGACCGCGCGCAGCAGCCGGTCCTCGACCACCTCGAGGCCGTCGGCCAGCGCCTCGTCCAGCGGTCTGCGGACAGGTGCGACGTCTCTCCCGCTCGCCGCCACGGCGCCAGGATAGGTGGCGCCCGCGCCGCGCACCGTGGAGGTGGTCATCGCGAGGGCGCCAGCGTCGAGAGGGTGGTGACCACGCGGTCCGCGGCGTCGCCGCCCCGCGGCTCGGCGAGGTTGGCGAGCAGCTTGACCACGAGGTGCATGACGGAGCGGCGCGGCAGGCCCAGGCGCACCGCGGAGGCCATGACCACGGGGTGCTCGATGAGCCGGGCGAAGACGCGTCC